>NZ_VRMC01000173.1:0-4508 GCF_008369905.1 Pseudonocardia sp. EV170527-09 | reverse complement strand
CCGACCCGAACCCGTCTCGTTCTCAGCAGAGCCCATAGGGTCTGATGTCATCACTCACAGTGCCCATCCCGCCGGACGCTGAGGTCCGGCGTGTCGGGCCGGAACCACCGTTCGTTGCACAGGCCCTCTTCTCAAACACACTCTCAGCGATGTCGGTCGTGGGTGAGGTTTGCGAGGTTGTGGTAGAAGTCCGGGTCGGGTTCGAGTTGGCCGAGTGGCCCGGTGCGGGTGTCGTGGGCATGTTCGCCTCCGCGGCAGGCGGCGAAGGGGCCGTCTTCGTCGGTGAGTGCGGCGAGTTGTCGGTCGAGGTGTTCGTAGTAGGTGACCAGGGCGTTGCCGTCGCCCGTGATGGCTTCGGTCCAGGCGCGTTGCAGGGCGTCGAAGCGGGCGATGGCCTCGCCGTGGAGCCACCACGACCGGCACCATCGCACCCGGCCCTGGTTCTGTGGGATCCGTTTCTCGATCAACTGTGCGACGTGGCTGCGTACCCAGATCACCAGCTCGGCCAGGCCCATCGCCGGGCCAGCCGTGGCGCGTGGTGTCGGTTCGGTACTGGTGTGGGGGGTGTTGCCGACGGGTGGTTCCGGGGCCGCGATATCTGGCGCTGGTGAGGCAGCGGCGATCTCTTCAAGGGTGTCGAGTCCGGAACAGATGGCCTCGACCTGGGCTTCGAGGGCTGTGACACGGGCGGTGACGTGGGCGGTGGCCTGATGGTCTGTGGCGCACCGGGCGTCGAGGGCAGCGAGTTTTTCACGGAGCTCGGCTAGCTCGGTGAATACCGCATCCCCGTCACCGGTCGGGATCCCGGTCACGGGGCTCGGCCGTCCCGCTGGTCGTGGGCGGCGAGGTGGTGGGCGAGTGGGTTGCGGGGTCCGAGTGCGGTGATCGCGGACTGGCGGACTTGGGCGGTGGCCTCGGTGGCGTGGGTGCGGATCGTCTCAGCGTCGCCTTCGCGGTACCAGGGCATCAGTTCCAGAAGTACGGGGCGGCGCCCGGCGGAGAGCAGGATGGCGTGGTGCTTGTCGAGCGAGCCCACGTCGGCGACGGTCATCACCGGTTTCTCCCGCATCGACGTCGAGGTGGAGCTGCCGCCACGGCTGTACTGGTGGGAGTGGGTCGGTACCTCCAGCGGCCCGATGAGGTCGCTGATCCAGCGCGCGAACTCGGGGTCCTGCACTCCGGCGCCGACCAGCTTGATCGTGGCCGCCGACCACATCTTGTCCATCCCGGGTTTGCCCCAGACCGCGACGCCCTGCTGGTAGGACTGCAGGAACGACATGACCTGAATACTCATGGATCCGAAGTAGGAGTAGAGGTCGGGCAGGTTCGCGATCGGGCAGACGTTGGCGGCTTCGTCGAGTACCGGGCGCAGTGGCGGGTCGAGCCGGCCGCCCTGGGCGGTCGCAGCGTGGGCGGTCAGCATCGTCATCGTTGTCGTCATCGCGTTCAGCCCTCCTGGGCCAGGAGCGGGGGGACCGGGTCGACACCGACCGATGAGGCGGGCACGAGGTGTTCCCGCAGACCGGATCCCGGCTCGGATCCGGGTGGGGGAACCGCAGGATCGGGGAGGGCGAGGACCGCGTCGACCAGCTCGCCCAGCGCGCGGGCCAGGGCCCGCTCGGGCTTCGACAACTCCGCCGGGTCGGCGGCGAGCAGCTCGCCGGCACGCCGGATCGTACGAGGCATGTCCCGCCATCCCGCGACGACAGGAACATGAACGATCCCCGCCGCGTGAGGTTCAGTGGCCCGGAGACGATTCCGCGTGTTCGCGCCCATCGCGACACCCGGGATATCGGCCACCACGGCCAGGACCGGTCGGGCAGGTGTGTACTGCAGAGCGTGCGCGGCCCCGCCGACCGAGGACACCGTCGACCGGCACACCAGCACCGCCACCGGAGTGTGAGCACGATAGACACCGTGGTCCACGCCGCCGATACCGGCGGCGAGCAGGCTGACACCCACCCCACCGGCGACACCGGCCACACACGGACGTTCCCGCACCCACTCCTCCTCCCCCGGGATACCTACCGAGCACAGGGGCAGACACCCAGAATGGATGACATCCTGACGGATGAAACCATACACATGGAGATCGGGCACGCCCAGCGACACGCGTGCCCACCGGATGTGGTCGTGCACACCCATACAGTTGCCCGACACAGCAGGACGAGACGAGGCCACGGTGGCGGAATTCCTCGAACCCGACCTACAACGCACCCGCCGAGCGCGGCTCCGGTGGGCCGCCGCCGCAGTCGGCGGCTGCGGGATCCTGACCGTCGGGGTCCTGCTCGCCACGGGACTGTTCACCGCCGGGCCCGATCCCGTTCAGTCAGCGCCGCCCCCGGACCGCGCCGCCGCCGGGGCTGCGGCCCCCTCGGACGATCCGCTGGTCACCGCCCACCGCTGGCTGTACAGCACCCGGACTGTGGCCCACACCGACACCCACGCCCTCGCCTGGACCCACCGGGTCGCGCCACTGCTGACCGGGCCCGCCGCCGCGGACAACGACCGCCTCGCCGTCCACGGCGAAGACACCGGCGGCGGCTGGACCCGCCTGGTCACCGGTCGCTGCCACGTCACCGTCACCAGCATCGACGCCGTCATCCCACCCGAAGCGCCCCGGACCAGCGATCGCGTCGCCGTCCAGGTCACCGGGACCGTCCACACACGCTGCACCGCCCCCGCAGGCGCGGCCGCTCCCGTCGAGCACACCGCCGCGACACTCACCCTGACCCGCACCACCCACGACGGACTCTGGCGAGTCCACGAACGCCTCTACTGACCCGGGGGCGTCACGAGCGCGGGGCAACCGTCTTCTTCCGGGAGTGCCCGAGGATCACCGCATCACATGGCCAGCCGCGCCGCGGCGTGGGCTCCGACCTGGGGCCGATAGGTGGTGATGTGCCAGTCTGCGGAGTCGATCGCGGTATCCGGATCAGGGTAGGCGCCAGCCTCGCGAACTGCGGCGACCGCAACCAGTTCGGTGACCGAGATCCGACGGAAGGCCAGGACCTGGTCGCGGTAGCCACCATGCGGTGGGTAGTGGCGGATCGCCGACTGCCCGGTCGGCACGGCGAGTTCAGCCCGCACCGCCTGCGGCAACACGTCGACGACGTGTTCGGTCAGCCGCACACCCGCCGCCGGACCGGCGACATCCGCAGCGCCCGTAGGGCGGCTCCACCGCTGCCCGCTGGGCGGGGGCCCCGTCAACGGGCAGGTGGTGACCTCGACGCGCCCCCCTCCGGCCCGCCGCAGCCGAGGCCGGCCATCGGGGCCGGTCCCGTGCCGGGTGAGAGCTTCGCGGGCCCGGACCGTGAGCAGAGTGGCGGTGTCGATCCACCAGGCGTCGGTGTCGAGCCAGTAATGCCCGTCGCGGTCACGACGGGTGGTCGGCGCCCAGGTCCCGGCCGCGAGTGCCTCACCGGTGGAGTGCCCAGCGTGAACCAGAGCACGGCGGGCGTCGGCCGGGACGCGGTTCCAGCCGACCTCCTGAGTGTGGTCCCAGATGATCCGTGCGGTCTCTGGGATCGGGCTCGGTGGGGCAGCCGGTGCCGAGGGCGTGCGGCGGGCGAGAAATCCCATCACCGTGCTCCCCTGGAGCGGCGAGCTGAGCGATCGCGAAAGCGCAGGACGAGCAGGGTAAGTCCACGGACGGTCCAGCAAATCAGCGCGAACTCAGCCAGGAACCAGATCACAACGGACAGGACCGGAAACTCATGCCGGGCGAACCGAGCCAGAACGAGGACGGCATACACGCCCACTACAACTACGAAGGCTGCGAGACCGCCACGCGGCAACGGCGCGAGACGCCACACCCACAGCAGCAGCCGCCCCAGCCTGCGACGGTGATCGATCCGTCCAATCGGCCACCCTCCAGGCAGCCTTTCCTCGGGGAGTGGGGTGCGGGCAGCTGCCCACGGCGGCGGCACGGGCCGTCCCGGGGGCGGTTGGGGCTGCGGTGGTGCCGGATATTCCCTGGCCGGCGCGTAGTCGGTGTAGGCGACCGGATCGCTCACCGGCACATAGTCACCACCGGCCCCAGAGCTGGTGGAGTCGGAGTCTGCCGTGGGCGCGCCGTCAGAGTCGAGTGGCGGCCCGCAGCGCGCGGCATCGTAGTTGGCGCGCCGCTCGGGATCAGCGAGCACGGCATAGGCCGCAGCCACGGCCCGGAAGTGGGCCGTGGCGCCCGGATCGGGGTTCCGGTCCGGATGCAACAACAACGCTTGACTGCGGTAAGCGCGCCGAATCTGGGACAACTCAGCGGCCGGATCCACCCCGAGCACCTCATACAGATCGCAACCGGCAGTTCCCTCGTCACGGGACACGGTCATCGTATAGCTCGAGCCAGCGTTTCGAGCCCAAACCAGCACAGCGGGCAGCTGGCCGATACGGCGTAGGTAGGTGATCCGGTCGGTCGCATGATCACCCGAAATTGTAGGAGGCAGAGGACGCCGCGCCAACTCTGCGAGCGAGGTGATCCCGAACACTGGCATGCCTCCTCAGCGGCA
>NZ_VRMC01000172.1:0-4535 GCF_008369905.1 Pseudonocardia sp. EV170527-09 | reverse complement strand
CCGACGGCCCCGTCGTCTACGAAGCCACCTTCTCCACCATCCAAGCCGCACGCGGACGCAAAGGCGGCCGCGCCCGCGGCGCCGGCAAGACCGCGGAAGCAGCGACGCTCCTCGCCGCTGTGGACAGCAAGGCATTCCGGTGAGCGCGGTTCGGCCTCGACGTCGTACCCGGACCGCCCGGGAACTCGCCGAAGAACTCGACGTCACCCCCCGCACCATCCGTAAGTACGCCGCCGAACCACGCGCCGACTACGAACAACGAGCCAAGCACCGCCGCCGGACCGTCGTGACACTGCGGCTCCAAGGACTCTCCTACAAGCAGATCGCCGAACAGACCGGCGACAGCGCCAGCACCGTCGCTCATCTGCTCCACGCCGCCCGCCGACACGGCGAAATGCCCGACATCGACGGCCGCACCCGCCAAGGACGCGCCACCATCCAGGGGTCCCCGTAGGGCAGCACCACGGTGGCGCCGCGGCTGGTCTGGTCGGTCTTGGACCGGGCGATGCGCAGGTGCAGCCCGTCTACGGGGTGGAAGGTCACGTCGGCGGCGGTGAGGGCGGCGAGCTCGCTGCGGCGTAGCGCCCCGGTGAACCCGATCAGCAGCGCGGCGGCGTCGCGGGCGGCGATCAGCCCGGCCGGCCAGGTCCCGAACCCCATGTCCACGAGCACGGTGCGCAGGTCCTCCAGGAGCAGTGGGCGCATCTGGTGGGTGGCATGGGCGCGGGTGCGTTTGATGCCGGTCAGGACCGCGCCGACGGCTGGGTCGCGGGTCGGGGACGGGTGGCCGGCGTCGTGGTGTGCGGCGGCGATCGCGGCCAGGCGCCGACCCATCGTGGCCGGGGAGAACGTCGCCTCCCCTCTCGGGGTGCGGGTGGCTTCGAGGTCGGCGAGGTAGAGCCGCACGGTGTCCACCGCCGCCGGCAGGGACCCCCGCCCCGCTGCGGCGCACCAGCGGGCGAAGTGCGCCCAGTCCCCCGCGTAGGCACGGCGGGTGCGCGGTGCTCGCGCGGCGGTGGCGTGGGCGTCGGCACGGGCGGCCAGCGCGGCCAGCGATGCGGCCCGGGCGGCCGCGGCCGCGACACCGTCGGGCAGCACCGCGGCGTCCAGACCGGTCCCGGGCTCGGCCGAGACGCCCGCTACACGGTGCGGGCGGCGCGGCGCGCCGACGCGCCGCCCTCGCGTGTGCGTGGGCCGCGGGGGTCGCTCGTGTCGGGAGCACCCCCGGTGCCGCTGACAGGATCAGGCTGCAAGACCTCGGCGTGTCACCCGACCTGCCACGACGCTACTGAGAACACCTCCTTGGGCTGGCTGACCAGCGGACCCCGCTCATGACCCAACGTAATTATTTTCACTAGCGGAAATACCTGCATGTTACAGCTGTTGGTGCATGCCATCCTCTACGGATCGACGTCCGGAAACACATGTGTTTCCGCATGTTGTAATGGTGTCGTCGGTACCTTCGTTTATGATGTCGTTCATGACCGCAGAATCGAGTGCTTGGGCGGCGTTGGAGCGTCAGCAGCAGGCAGGGCCGGTGCCGCTGCGCTGGCCGGACGACCTCGACACCGTGGTACTCGCGATCGACAGCGAGAAGGGCGGCGTCGGGAAGTCCTCGCTCGCTGGCGGCCTGGTCGCTGTCATGGCGGCGGCCGGGCACGACGTCCTGGCCGTGGACCTCGATCCGCGCGCGACCTTGACCGCTGAGTTGGATGCGGCGACCCTCGAGGGCGCCGCTGCACTGCCTGGGGTCAACGACCTGCTCTTCGAGGACCAGGACCGTGACCCCGGCGAGCTACCGGAACTGCGCGGCTTGGCCGAGCAGGCCGTGCGCCCGGCCGGCCCGCAGTGGGGGAACCGAGTCCAGGTCCTTGCCGCCGAGCGGGCCCTGGCCCACCGCGAGTCCGACCTGAGCACCCCCAACCTCGAACACCGCCTAGCCCTGGCCCTCGACGGCGTCAAAGACCGGTTCCGGCTGGTCGTCATCGACCTGCCACCCCGGGCCGGCGGCAAACTCGTGGGCGCCGGCCTACTCGCAGCCACCCACGTCCTGTTCCCCGGCACCCTCGACGCGGACGGACTGATCGGCGTCCAGGACGCCCGCAAGACCGCGCAACGAATCTCCCGCGCGCATCCCGCGACGCTGCGCCCGGTCGGCGTCCTGCGCACCAGCATCGAACCCCGGACCAAACTCGCTGCCCTGAGCGACCAGCGCTTCCTCGACACCTTCGACGACGTCCTCGACATCGTCGTCCCCAAACGCATCGTGCGCAGAGAGGCCCGCACCGCGTGCGTGCCGATCACCACCGCGCCGACCCGCGACGCCCACGACCTCACCACCGCCTACACGCTGACACTCAACACGATCGCCGAGGTGCACTGATGGCAGGACTCATCGACCACGCCACCCAGCGACGCCCACTGCGACGGGCCACCGACGCCGACCGCGACCCGGCCGACCTCACCGGACCGCCACGACGCCGTAACCAGCAAGAAAAAAACGACAGTACAACCACTATCACACCAGCAGCTAATTCTGCTAGCAGCAATGAAAACGCTAGCGCTAGCGATAGCGCTGTTCCTGCGGGTAAGGACCTCGGCACACCGGTCACACCGGAGACCAGACCCGACCCCCGGAGCGCTTCCAGTACCCGAGGGGGAGGGAAGCCACGCCGAGTCGGCCGCCCGCGTGGGCCGGACCGGGTCCAGATCTGCACCCGGATCCTCCTCGACCTGGACAACGCGCTGACCGAGGCCGTGGAGAGCACCGGCCTGTCGGTCCAGCCGATCCTCGAACAAGCCCTCCGGGACTGGTTCGAGACCCACGGCTACCTCGACCGGACATCCCGACCTCGCCCCATCGACAGCTCGGACTGACCCGAGATCAGATTCGACTGCACTGCCGACTGTATTTCCGCACGCCGGAATACAGCCGATCGTGAGTGTCGCCGGCGGCGATCACCGGCTGGAGTGCCAGTGCGGCGGCGGTGTACAGGAACACGCCCCGCCGCTCTGACACCCACAGCGACACTCCGGGCTGCACCCACACGATGCAGCGGCCCCAGCGGCCCCAGCGGCCACCCGAGCCACAGCCTGCTCCGCAGCTTGATCGGCAAGCTGCTGTGTCTGCTGTGTCTGGTTCATCGCGGGTCCTTGTGACCGGGCACCATAACCGGCCTGATGCCTTGCGGTGCGCCATCAGGCAGCGGCCCCACCGCATGAGCACCGGTCGCGGACACGGTGTGGGCGGCCGGCCGCGGACCAGCCACCCCGCCCGAGTGCTGCGGCCGAGCCTGACCCGGCTCCCACACCTCGTAGAACGGCTGCGCGCCCAGCCCGTCCACCGACGCCGCCGACGCCGCCGATGCGGCGGATGCGGCGGATGCAGTCATCGCCGCCGACACAGTCACCACAGCAGCAGCAACCAGCACCGCAGCACCGGCCCGGCGCGTGAAAGTAACAGTTGACATGCCGCCCAGCAGAACACAGCTACCCGCCGCCAACAGCACTCCACACACAGTGAGTGAGCTTCCCCGAGAACACCGAGCGCGCCTCGCCCGCCGACAGCAGTACCGGCCGGTAACAGCTCCGCCACAGCCCCTTCCCCCAGAGCGCGGACGGGGCCACACTGCACCATGTCCGGGACACAGTCTTCGAAGACGTGAGGGCTCCGTCCAGGGCTTCGTCCAGAGTTCCGTCCAGGGCTTTGTCCGGGTGTGACGGTGTGAGCGTGCTGGGGAGCGCATGACATCGCCCGCCGCACCGGGCCTCCCCCGGGGGTGGGGTTGCCGGCCCCTCCGTCCGTCGGCAACCTCGCCCCCGCACACACTGATCACTGACCGTGTCCGATCCCTGGGCGCTACAGGCCCACGTGTGGTCCTTCAGGGGGGCCGGATGAGGGTGTTGGTGGCGGGGGGTGGTGGACATTCCGCGGTCGGGTGATCGGGTTTGACCTGGGGTTTCTGGTCGGGAAGGGTTTGCGGGTAGCTGGTACGGGCTCCCCCCTTGTTCGAGTGCCGGCACGCCCACAGCCACCACTCACAGCACCCACCGGCCCCCCTTTTTTTCCGTTGTCGTCACAGTCCGCGGCCAAGGAGGGGGGTGGGGAGGGTGTCCGGTGGTGGCTGCGACATGGATGGAGAGATGACTGTGATGTGGAAGAAGGCAGGGATCGTGGCGGCGGCGTCGGCGGCGGCGCTGATGGCGCTCTCGCCGGTGGCGATGGCCCACGGCGGCAGCGGCGACCACGGCCACGGCGACGGTGGTGGGATCGACAAGAGCTCGCAGGGGCTGGTCTCCGGGTTGAACGGCAACAACATCAACGTGCCGATCCAGGCCTGCAACAACAACATCCCCGTCAACCTCCTCGGTGTTCAGGTTCCCATCGAGGACGCCGCCGCGGCGAACGGGCTGACCGGGGCGCTGGGCATCCTCGGCTCGGCCACCGCGAAGTCCGGGCACTCGGTCACCGACCAGTCCGATGACTGCGCCCAGGTCTCCGGCGCCGGCGACACCGTCAGCGGCAAGTAACACCC
>NZ_VRMC01000171.1:0-4738 GCF_008369905.1 Pseudonocardia sp. EV170527-09 | reverse complement strand
CGCGATCACCGCGTAGTTTGACCGACGAAGGCTCACGAGGTAGCCGTCTTCGTCCACCACGTCAGCGGACGTGACCCCCACTCCCCGGTCTGGCTGCCGTCTCGGCGCGCTGTGAGGAGGTCACCAGCCCCGCCGCACTCCCCTTGATCTCCGAGCGGTGTCGGGTTCGGGCGGAGCCCGGCCGCCGGAGGCGCTGTCGGCGATCACTCCTCGATGTAGCCAGTCTCGGGGTCGATCGTGCCGAGGAAGTCGCGGATGGAGTCGTGGAGTTCCTCGGTCGTCGCGGGTCTGCGCTGAGATCCGAACTGGGAGAAGCCGTAGTCCGGGTTCGGTCCGGTCTGCCAGTCGAAGTCGTAGGTGCCTGGCTCGGTCGGGCGTGGTCGGACGGTGAACCGCTCGCCGTCGACGACGAGGTTCCGCGGTCGCTCCTGCTCCCAGATGCGTCGGGCGTCTGCGTCTGCCATGACCGGATCGTCTCGGAGTAGCGCTGCTCGGTGGGGAGGGGCCGGGTAGCCGAGCCACGGCGCCGCGAACGGGCCGGAGGTGTAGTGAGCGAGCGACGGGGCCGGCGTGGCCGGCCCCGCGCCGCCGGAGGCGGCGCCTTGATCCCAAAGAGTCGGATTCGGCAGCACGCGCAGGTGTCAGCGCAGGTGCCGGCGGACGTGAGCCGGCGTTCGATCCGACTGGGCTGCTGGTTAGCCTGCGACCCGCGGGTCAGGGAAGACGTAGACCAGTGCGGGTTCGGTGAGGCCGTCGCCGAACCGGTGGGTGACCTCGGTGATCCGCGCGGCGCCGGAGTGGTCGTAGAACTGGACGGCCGCGGTGTCCTTTGCCATCACGTCGAAGACCACGGTCCGGCCGATGAGCTGGGCGTGGTGGCGCAGGGCGAGGATCAGGAAGCCCGCGAGGCCCGCGCCCCGGTGCCCAGGGTCCAGGAACAGGCGGGCCATGACAGCGAGGTCGGTTACGTGGCCGCCCGCGTGCTCCATCCAGGCGCGGGCCGCGTCGTCGTCCGGCTGTGCCTCGGTGAGCGTGACCTGCCCGACCGGGACATCGTCGACGACGGCGGTCCAGCTCCGGATCTCGTGCGGGTGCGCCAGCCACGCCCAGGGATCGGCGATGCCCTCCACCGGGTACCCGTCGTGGGCATGGACCCGTTTCAAGACTCGGGCGAGTGCGGGTAGGTCGCCGTCCTGGCGTTCGCGGACGGTGCGCACCGGCTCTGTCACTGGTCCTCCACCGGCATGTCGTAGTCCAGGGCGGAGTAGTCGGCGCGCATCACGAAACGGGTCACCTCGAACGGTTCCCGGTCGGCGTTGATCCCGGTGTGCCACAGCTCGATCACCGGGACGCCGTCGGGAATCGTCATGTGCTGGGCCTCCTCCCGGGTGGGCATCCTCGCCGAGATCTCCTCACGCACGTGGGTGATCACATGGCCGAGGGCGGCGAACTGGCCGTAGATGCCCTCTGGACCGAGGTCGGCGGAGTCGCCGAGCGGGTTGCCCTCGACCAGGCTCCACGCGGCGTAGGTGACGCCGATCTGCAACGGCTCGTCGTCGGCGAAGTACCAGTTCTCGCGCTGCACAACCGGGGTCCCGGGCTCGGTCCCGAGCCGCTCCGCGACCTCCGTGGGTGCCTCGACCCTGGTGATGCGGGAGTCGACGTGCGGGGTCCGGCCCTGCGCGACGGCCTCGGCGCCGAACGGGCCGAGCTCGTTGGTGGAGCGCATCGCGGCGCTGTAGCGGCGTCGACCGAAGCGCATCCACCGCGGCTTGCTACGGACGAACACCCCGCGGCCGTGTTGGGCGCTGACCAGGCCCTCGCGGCGCAAGGCGGCGATGGCCTCACGGACGGTGTTGCGGGCGGCTCCGTGCTGCTCGGCGAGCACGCGCTCTGACGGGAGCTTGTCGCCGGCCTGGTACTCGCCTGAGGTGATCGCCTCGCGCAGCTCGTGCGCGATGGCTCGGTAGTCGCTGTTGGCGCCCCGCGGCGCCAGTGCCGAAGACGTCATGTCTTCACGATAGCGAACTGGACTGAGCCAGTCACTTGACTAACTGGCTCAAGCCTGCTCTACTGGCTCAAGCCAGTAGGGTGCCGCACAACCAGGAGGCCAGTCATGGCGATCAACAAGAACAAGTTCCCCGTTGCGATGGGCGACGTGTTTCCCCACGGCGCGTTCGTGGTGTCCGAGGTCGAGCCGGTCCGGGACTTCGACAAGTCCTCCCCCGGCCGCCCGGTCCAGCAGACCGACAAGGAGTCCGGTCTGCCGGTGTGGTCGGTCTCGGTCCTCGACGCCGACCCCGAGGCCCGCCGCACGGACAAGACGGTCACGGTGAAGATCGCGGCCCCGCACCAGCCGGTCCCGCCCGAGGCCGCCGCGGGGCTGCCGTTCCGGCCGGTCGAGTTCGACGGACTCACCGTCACCCCGTACGTGCAGGAGACCGGCGGCCGGCCCCGCGTCGCGTACAGCTTCCGCGCCGCCGGGATGCGCGCCCCGGCCGGTCACGGCCACCGACCGGCGCCGGGCAAGAACCAGGACGCGGCCTGAGCTGCCACTCACCCGCCGCACCAGGTGGAGGGAAGCCCGTCTGTAGCGGGCTCCCCTCCGATCTTCCTCGCCCCTCGTAGCCCTGCCAGGCACTCGAAGACTCGGAAGGACACCGAGCGTAGATGACCCCGCACACCTCTCTACCCCGTCATGCCCACACCACGACCGAGCCCACCGACGCCCGGGTCGTGCCCGTGACCCGTCTCGTCGAGGCCGGCCTCCGCCGCACCAGCCGCGCGATCCGCGACACCGCACGACCCCCGGCCGGGGACCTGCTCGCCCACGCCGCCCGCGCCCGTCGGCTCGCCGAACTCCACACCCGCCGCGCCCGCTGGTGGACCGTCCTGGAACGCGACACCGCCACCAACGGCGTTCCCGGCATCTACGTCGAGGCCGTCATCACCGCCGTCCTCGACAACGAGCGCCAGGCCCGCTACTGGAGCGACACCGCCGACGACTGGCAGGCCCTCGCCGACCGGCGTCCCACCTCCGACGTCGCCGGGGCCATGTCCAACTGGGCCGACCTCGGCCTCACCGACCTCGCCGCACCGGGACTCCCGGCCACCTCGGCGGTGGTCCGATGAGCGCCCCGAGCCAGGGCCGGCCGGTGCTGCGGCTGGTCCCGATCACCGACCCGACCGCCGTCGTCTCCGGGCCCGGGTGGCGTGACGACGCGGCGTGCGCGGGGTTGGACACCGAGCTGTTCTTCCCGGTCGACGACCGCGCCGTCTCAGTGGAGCCGCCGCGTCGGGTGTGCCGGGGCTGCCCCGTCCGCGCCGCGTGCCTGGCCGACGTCCTCGCCACCGAGGACCCGGCGCGGCGGTTCGGCATCACCGGCGGCACCACCCCGGCCGAGCGCCGGACCCTGCACCGCGTCGGACTCACCATCACCACCGTCCCCGCCACCACGGTCCCGACGGCTGGGGGTGACGTCGCATGAGCGCCACCGCGAAGCCACCGCGGGGCGAGGTCTGCCGGACCCCACTGCACGAGCGGCCCGACCCGCGGCGCCGTCGGTGCGCCGATCACCTCGACCAGCTCGTACTCGTCCCGCTCGCCACCGTCCGTCGGAAGGGAGACCGTCGATGATCACCACCACCCTCGCCGCCGTCACCCCGGCCGCGGACGTGCCGCTGTCGTGGGAGCAGATCGCCATGGTCGGTGGCGCCGCCCTGGCCGCCGTGTTCTACGTGCTCTACCGGATCGGGCACTACCTGGCCCGGGTCCTGGAAGCCCTCGCCACCGCCGCCGTCGTGTTTGTCGCGGCCTACCTCGCCGTCAAGGGGCTCGTCCTGGCGGTCGTCTGGTTGGCCCGGCACTGGCGCACCACCTCGACCGTGACCGTGGTGTCGGCGTGGTGCTGGTGGTGGGGCTGGCTCTCGCTGCTGCTCGTCGCGCTCACGGTCGCGGCCTCGCTGGGGCTGTGGCGGATCGTTGCGCCGCTGCCGTTCGACCACTGGGCCGGACGTCGGATCCGGTCGTGGTGGCAGCGCTGGGCCGTCTACGCCCCCCGGATGCCGCGCTGGCTGCGCTCCTGCGGCCTGACGGTTCCCGACCGGGCGGGTGCGACGGTCATCCAGGTCAACCCGCTCCGACGCACCGCCACCGCCCCGCGTTCGCGGCCGCGCCGTGACCAGCTCCCCCGCATCCTCTCGGTCCGCTCCGGCCCCTCCTGGGACGAGGTAAAGGTGCGCCTGGTCCCCGGGCAGACCCCGGAGGAATTCGACACCGCCGCCCGCGCCCTCGCGGTGGCCCGTGGGGTGAACCGCTGCCAGGTCCGCGAACTGAGCGCGAACGTGGTGTCGATCGACTACCAGCGCCGCAACCTCCTCGACGCCGTGGTCGACGCCCCCGACCTGGACGCACTCACCACCGTGGCGGAGGAGGCGCTGGATCTGGACCGGGTGCTGTCCGGGGCGACTGAGTACGGCACCGAGTGGCGCCAGTCGATCCGCGGCAGCCACACCCTGGTCGGCGGGGCCACCGGCGCGGGCAAGGGTTCGCTGATGTGGGCGCCCCTGCTGTCGATCGCCCCGGCCATCCGGGACGGGCTGTGCCGTGTGAACGGGATCGACCCGAAGGGCATGGAGCTGGCCTACGGCCGCGACGTCTTCCACCGCTACGCCGTCACCTCCCGCGAGGCCCTCGCCCTGCTCGACGACCTCGTGGATCAGATGGAGACCCGCAAGC
>NZ_VRMC01000170.1:0-4739 GCF_008369905.1 Pseudonocardia sp. EV170527-09 | reverse complement strand
ACCGCGTGCACGGTCGAGGCGGCCATGCCCAGGCGCCCGGCGATCTGGACCGGGCCCAGCCGGTGCCGCCAGCGCAGCCGTACGATTCGCCGCACCAGACCGACACGGGTCTTCGTCGGTGAGGACCTCGGCCGTGAGCTGCGGTCGGCCATCCCCGCCGGCCCCTCGGCCCGGTAGCGGTCGGACCACTTCTTGGCGGTCCGCGCGGAGACCATGAACATTGTCGCGGCCGCGGTGTGGGTCCAGCCGTGCTCGACGACGAGTTGAGCGAGCCGCAGCCGGGCGCGCGGGGTCAGAGCGGCGTTAGCGTGGGACACGAAGGCCTCCGGTGGGTGAAGCGGTTCCTCGACAGCTCCACTTCACAACCGGAGGCCTTCGTCTGTCAGCCAGACTCACCGCCCCCGGACGGGACAACCTCCCTGGACATCACATCTAGACGGCGCCGTGCGGGAGGCCGACGTAGTTCTCGGCGAGGCTCGTCGCGGCGGCGCGGGAGGTCACGGTGTAGCGCAGCTGGGAGCGTTGCAGCCCGACGCCGAACGCGTCGCCGCCCTCGGTGGCGGGGTCGAAGCGGTGCAGCATCGAGGTCATGAACCAGGAGAAGTGCTCCGCCCGCCAGACGCGGCGCAGGCAGGTCTCGGAGTAGCCGTCGAGGCCCGCGTCGTCGCCGTCGCGCAGCGCACGGACGACCGCGTCGGCCAGCACCCGGACGTCGGCGATGGCGAGGTTCATGCCCTTGGCGCCGGTGGGCGGCACGATGTGCGCGGCGTCGCCGGCGAGGAACAGCCGTCCGCGGCGCATCGGCGAGGCGACCATGCTGCGCATCGGGGTGACCGAGGGCTTCTCGATGAACTCGCCCTCGTTGATCGTGAAGCCGTCGCAGGCCAGGCGGGTGTGCAGGGCGTCCCAGATGCGGGCGTCGGACCAGTCGGACGGGTCGGTGTCGTTCGGGACCTGGACGTAGAGCCGGGTCACCTCGGGGCTGCGCATCGAGTAGAGGGCGAAGCCGTCGTCGTGGTGGGCGTAGACGAGCTCGTCGGTGGTGGGGGCAGCCTTCGCGAGCACGCCGAGCCAGGAGAACGGGTAGACGCGCTCGGCGATCTCCGGGGCGACGAGCGGGCGGGAGACGCCGTGGAAGCCGTCGCAGCCGGCGATCACGTCGCAGCGCAGGAGGTGCTCGGTGCCGTCGGCGGCGGCGTAGGTGATCGACGGGGTGTCGGTGTCGACGTCGTGCAGGGCGACGCCGGTGACGCCGAACTCCACCGGCAGCCCGGCGGCGTCGACGCGGTCGGCGAGCAGGTCCTTCACGACCTCCTGCTGGCCGTAGACCGTGATGCCGGTGCCGACGAGGTCGGCGAAGTCGATGCGGTGGTCGGCAGCGGGTGCACCGGGGGCCTCGGCGAAGCGCAGCGCGATGCCGGTGTGCGGCATGCCCTCGCGGTCCAGCCGGCCGGCGACGCCCATCTCCCGGAGCAGCTCGACGGTCGGCGCCTCCAGCACGCCGGCGCGGACCCGCGCCTCGACGTAGGCACGGTCGCGGGACTCCAGGACCACCGACTCGATCCCGGACAGCGCCAGCAGCTTCGCCAGGACGAGCCCGGCGGGGCCCGCTCCGACGATGCCGACCTGGGTCCGGGTCTCGCGTCGCTGCGTCATGGGCGTCACCTTCCCGCCCCGGCACCGGAGCATTCGACCCCGCTTCCGCTCTGCGGAAGAATGCCCGGTCATGGCGACACGTCCGGTCCGGTCGGGGGTCACCGCGCGGGTGCTGGACGTGCTGGGTGCCTTCAGCGCGCAGGCCCCGGTGCTGGGGTTGACCGACATCGCCCGGCGCACCGGGCTCCCGCTGACGACGGTGCACCGGATCGCCGGTGAGCTCGCCGCGGGCGGGGCGCTGGACCGCGGCGACGACGGCCGCTACCGGATCGGGCTGCGGCTCTGGGAGATCGCGCACCTGGCCCCGGCCAGCCACGGGCTGCGGGAGGCGGCGATGCCGTTCCTGGAGGACCTGCACGAGGTCACCCGGCACAACGTGGCGCTCGCGGTGCTCGACCCGGACGACCCCGGCGAGGTCGTCTACGTCGAGCGCCTGTCCAGCCGCGGCGCCGTCTCGATCGTCTCGCGGACCGGGTCCCGGCTGCCGTCGACGGCGACCGGGGTCGGGCTCGTGCTGCTCGCGCACGCCGACCCGGCAGCGGTGGAGACGGTGCTGGCCCGCCCGATCCGCCGGTTCACCCCGTGGACGGTGTGCCGCGCCGACGGCGTCCGTGCGCTGCTCGCCCAGGCCCGGACCGGCGGGTTCGTGGTGTCCGACCGGCAGATCGAGGAGGTGTCGATGTCGGTGGCCGCTCCGGTGCGCGCCGGGGACGGGCCGGTCGTCGCCGGGCTGTCGATCGTCGTGCCGGCCGCGACGAACCCGCACACCCTGGTGCCCGCGGTGCGCGCGGCGGCCCGCGGGATCAGCCGGGCCCTCGCGGCATCGTGATCGTTCCGATGCCGTGGCCGCGGCGCCCGTCGTCACGTTCCGTGTCACCGTGGCCAGGTGCGCGACTTCCGGATCGAGATCCCCGACGCCGAGCTGGACGACCTGCGCGAGCGGCTCGCCCGCACCCGCTGGCCGGACCCGGCGACGGTCGACGGCTGGTCCCAGGGCGTGCCGCTGGACTACGCCCGCGAGCTCTGCGACTACTGGCGCACCCGCTACGACTGGCGCCGCGTCGAGGCGGAGATCAACGCGTGGCCGCAGTTCCGCACCGGTCTCGACGGCGGTGGCGACGACGCGGTCGAGATCCACGTGCTGCACGCCCGGTCGAAGCACCCGGACGCGATGCCGCTGCTGCTCACCCACGGCTGGCCGGGCTCGCTCGTGGAGTTCCTCGGCGTGCTGCCCGCGCTGACCGACCCCGAGGACCCGGCCGACGCCTTCCACGTCGTCGTGCCGACGCTGCCCGGGTTCGGGTTCTCCGGCAAGCCCACGACGACCGGGTGGGGGGTCGAGCGGATCGCCGTCGCCTGGGCGCAGCTGATGGACCGGCTCGGCTACGAGCGCTTCGCCGCACAGGGCGGCGACTGGGGCTCGATGATCACCTCGGCGCTGGGGACCGCGGCCCCGGAGATGCTGATCGGCATCCACCTGACGATGGCGCTGGCCCCCAAGCCCGACGACGCCGAGGCCCTGTCGGCGCAGGAGAAGGCCGACATCCGCTTCTCCAAGGAGTTCTCGCGCTACGGCTCCGGCTACTCCGCGGAGCAGTCCACCCGTCCGCAGACCATCGGCTACGGCCTCGCCGACTCCCCCGTCGCGCAGTGCACGTGGATCGTGGAGAAGTTCTGGGACTGGACCGACTGCGCGGGCCACCCGGAGAACGTGATCAGCCGGGACCGGCTGCTGGACAACGTCATGCAGTACTGGCTGGGGTCGGCCGGAGCATCGTCGGCGCGGATCTACTGGGAGAGCTTCGCCCGCCGCCGCCTCGACGACGTCGACGTCCCGACCGGTGTCGCCCAGTTCCCGCACGAGATGGTGAAGCTCCCCCGCTCCTGGCTGGAGCGCCGCTACACCGACCTGCGCTGGTTCTCCCGCCCCGACGTCGGCGGGCACTTCCCGTCGCTGGAGCAGCCCGAGTCCTTCGTCGACGAGGTGCGGGGGTTCTTCCGGACCCTGCGCTGAGCGCTCAGACCACCGGCACGGACGCGGTGAACGCGTGCAGGTGGTTGCCCGGCCCGACGGGGCCGATCTCGCCGGCGGCGAAGAAGCCGGCCACCCGGGGGCCCGTCGCACCGGTCGTGTGCGGGTCGAGACCGACGCGCACGGCGTGCACGTCGTGGTCGGCGTCGCCGAACATGCCGGCGCCGCGGCCGTTGCAGGAGAACAGCAACGCACCCGCGGCCGGCGCGGCGCGGCGCACCGGGGCGAGCAGCTCGTGCAGGTCCTGGGCGGCGCCCGCGGCGTCGCGGACCTGGAAGCGCACGGTGGTGCCGACCTCGACGAGGTCACCCGCGATGACGGCGCCGTCGCCGACGTCGACGGCCAGCACCGCGCGGACCAGGAAGTCGCCGCGGTCGTGGGACTCGGCGTACTCGTCGACGGCGACGCCCAGGTGCAGCCCGGTCAGCGCCTGCTCCTGCTCCTCGGGCGGCAGGGCGGTGACGATCTCGCGCAGCCGCTCGGCGGCGGGCCGCCCGGCGAGCTCGGCGATCCGGTTGTCCCGGGCGCTGGTGACGACCATCGGCGGCCCGATGGGGCGGCATCCCTGGCTGACGACGACCCGCGCGTCGGACGCACCGCCGAGCAGCACCCCGACCGCCCCGCCGTGGTGCACGGTGCCCCCGGCGAACAGCCGGTCGGCCCCGGGTCCGCCGGGTCCGCCGGCCAGGCCCCCGATCACCGGGAACCCCGGATGGGTCGACGCGAGCCGGTCCAGGACCCCGCTGACCGGGAACACGGACGGGTCGGCCAGCAGGACGGCCACACGGTCGTCCTCGGCGGGTGGGACCAGCCCGCGCACCGCGATCGCGTCGCGTCCGTCCGGTCCCGCGCCGGGGCGGCGCTGCGCGACCGGGAAGAACGTCCGGACCCAGGTGCCGGGCAGCGACGCCGCCCAGACGGCGACGGCGGGCTCGCCCTCGACACCGCGGCCGTCGGCCATCACGCCGTGCGCGGTGGTCCCGATCGTCGCGCCGGGTCCGGCGAGCTCCATCACCCGCAGTCCGGCGGCCTCGGCCTCCTCGACCGGGGC
>NZ_VRMC01000016.1:0-79333 GCF_008369905.1 Pseudonocardia sp. EV170527-09 | reverse complement strand
GAGGGCGGCCTGCGACCGGGCGAGGTGCTGGGCTTGCATCTGGAGGACATCTCCTACGGTCGGAAACGGGTCACCGTCCGCCATCGCGACGATCACCCGCAGGGCGCACGGCAGAAGTCCCGCCGTGATCGGGTGGTGGACCTGCTCGAGGACAGGGCACTCCCGACCCTGAACCGCTACGTGCTGCTCGAACGCCCACCAGAGGCCCAGACCCCGCTGCTGTTCCTGATCGGTGGCCGAGGCGCCCGCAGAGACCACGCACTGAGCTACGACGGCCTGGTCCGGCTGTTCCAGCGGGCCGCGACTCGTGCCGGGGTGCGCGAGTCCTGGCTGACGCCGCACAGCCTGCGCCACACCCACGCCACCCGGATGGCCGAGCTCGGGATGCGAGAGCTGACCCTGATGCGCCGCCTCGGGCACGCCCACCCGGACTCGACCAAGGTCTACGTCCGGCTCACCGACCACCAGGTCCGCGACGACTACCGGACCGCCCTGGAGCAGGCTGTGCGGCCGGACACGGCGCGATGAGCGCGCCACGATGTTCGCGGTCACTGCGCACCACCGACGGCTACTCGGGTCCCTCGCACGCCTCGGCCGATGAGTACGAGCGGTTCGTCCACAGCGGACTGCGCGGCTCGAGGAACTGGACACCGATGTTGCTGCAGGCGCGGGCGGAGTTCGTCGCGCACTACCCGTCGATGACGCGATGGGCCCGTCGTCCGCTGGCAGAACGAGTCGGTCCCACGATCAACGCGCGCCCCGCCCCGGCGGGCACGCTGGTCGACCCGGCGGGCGCGATGGCGAGCTTCCGAGCGCGGCCCTACCTGTTTTATCTGTCGTTGACCGGGCGGCTGCGCCTGGACTGGCCGTGGCTGTTCGGGGCGGCGAACCTGCGGATCCTCGCTATCGCCGACGGGCTGGACCTGCCGCTGCGCGCGCAGATGGCCGTCCTGCGTGAGCAGGAGCTCGGACGGGGTCTGTCGGTCCTCAGCGTCAACAAGAGCCTGCCCTGGGCGCTGCCGCGGCTGATCCTGCATCGCGCCGATCCCGACCTCACGACGTTGTCCCTGGCCGAGATCGACGAGTTGCGCACGGCCATCCGCGCCGTTGCCTCGCTGCCCGAGATCGAGCAGCTCGACCTGAAGGTCCGGATGCAGTCCGGGTTCCCGAAGGCTTGGTACAGCAGCGTCACCCAGACCGGGGTCGCGCTGTTCCACGCCGGGTTCATCGAGGCCCTGCCGCTGCGCAAGCAACCCCGTCCGCCGGCCGCGCTCAGCGCGGTCCCCGCGATCGAGGACGCGATGCAGCGCTACCTGCGCGAGCTCGCCGTCCGGCGCGCACACGGCACCGTCACCCAGGCCCGCTCGGCTCTGCTGCGGCTGGCGGCTTGGCACGCAGAGACCCGACCCGAGCAGACCAGCCTGGCCGGGCTCGACCGGCCCGCTCTGCTGGAGTTCCTGGCCTGGTTGCCCCACCAGCGCAAGTGGAAGCATCCCGAGCAGCCGCTCTCGGCGGTCTATCGCGATCACGTCATCGGCCACATCGCGCGGTTCTTCCGCCACGCCGCGATCAACGAGTGGCCGCACATGCCCACAAAGCCCCCGCTGACCAGCTCGGACGTCCCACGCCAGGTCGAGCGCGTCCCACGGTTCATCCCGGTCGAGCAGCTCGACCCGCTCATGGACGGCATCCGCGCCCTGGCTGACCCGCTGCAGCGCACTGCACTGCTGGTCGCCCGCTGGAGCGGGGCCCGCAGCGGGGAGATCCGCAAGCTCGAGCTGGACTGCCTCGACACCTACCCCGACGGCACCCACCGCCTGCGCCTCGCCGTGGGCAAGTCGGCCAAGGAACGGGTCGTCCCGATCCACCCCGAGGCCGCCGAGGCTGTCCGCGACCTGGCCGCGCGTCGCCGCGCGCAGACCGACCAGCCGCTGTTCGACCAGCGACTCGGCCGGACGGTTCGCTACCTGTTCCTGCGCAACGGGCGCCTGGCCAGCCCGGACTACCTGTTCAAGGTCGGGCTGACCGAGATCTGCCGCGCGTTGGGCCTGGTCGACGACGATGGCAAGGCGCTGATCCACCCGCACCGCTTCCGACACACCATGGGCACCCAGCTCGGTGAACGCGGCGCGAAGATCCAGACCATCATGAAGGTCCTCGGACACCGCTCCGCGGGCATGTCGATGACCTACACCAGCCTGTCCGATCCCGTCGTCCTCGCCGACTACCAGGCGGTGCTCGCTCCCGGAGCGGTCCTGGCAGGTCCGCAGGCTGAGGCGATTCGCAACGGTGACCTCACTGCGGAAGCGGTGAACTGGCTGTCGACGAATTTCTACAAGACCGAGCTCGAACTGGGTCGATGCCTGCGTCTGCCCCAGGAAGGGCCCTGTGAGTGCGACCTCTACCTGACCTGCTCGAAGTTCGTCACCACACCCGACTACACACCTCGTCTGCAGACCCGGCTGCGCACAGAACAGCAGCTCATCTGCGACGCCGAGAACCGCGGCTGGGACCGCGAAGCCGAGCGCCACCGGAGGACGGCCCGACGGATCCAGGAACTCCTCGATGAGCTCGACACCTGCTGATGCCCTCATGACACCAACTTCGAGAGCAACGTCGTGCTGATCGACGTCCAGATCCCTGCGAACACTCCGCCCAGCCCCGATAAACAGTGATATACGTCATCCCGCTGCGGATCTGTTCGGATAACACCGTGGTAGCCGTTCCCGGTCGAGATGGCCCAGTCGCCGGAGGACTCGCACTGCGCCAACCGGTCCCAGGTGCCGTCGGCCGCCTTCGCCGACGACGACGGCGTCGGCTCCTTCTTCTCCTCCCGCTCCGGTGCCGGGGCTCGGGGTGCCGGGGTCCCGCTGTCGCCCTCACGGCCCTTGGCCCCGCTGTCCTTGGCCCCGCTGTCCTTGGCCCCGCTGTCCTTCGCTCCGCTGTCCTCGTTCCCGCCGGACTTCTCGCCGCCGGACTTCTCGCCGCCGGACTTCTCGCCGCCGGACTTCTCGTCGCCGTCGGTCTTGTCGCCACTGGAGTCGTCGCCACTGGAGTCGTCGCGACCGGACTCGGAGCCGTCGGTTCCGGAGCCGCCCTCGGACGAGCCACCGTCGTCGCGGGAGCGGCCGGAGTCTCCGGAGCCGCTGGAGCCGCTGGAGCCGCTGGAGCCGCTGAAGCCGCGGTCCTCCGGCTCGGAGCCCGAGGCCGGGCCGTCACCGGCGCTACCGCCGGATCGCTGGCCGGAACCGCCGGGGTCTCCCACCCCGCCGTCCGAACCGGAGCCGCCCGAGCCAGATCCGTTCGAGCCGGAGCCGTCCGAGCCAGAGTCGTCCGAGCGGGAGCCGCTCGGAGCGGGCCCGTCGGAGCCGCCGCCGTTCGAGCCGCTGCCGGAGCCGCTCTCGGAGCCGGCGCGGTCCGGATCCGCACCGGAACCCGCCTCCGCCACCGCGGCGCGCACCCGCTCCCCCACCGCCCGCGCGATGGCGTCGGCGTCGGGGGCGCCGTACCCGGCGGCGACGTCGTCGACCACCAGCACCCAGTCGGTGCTCCCGCCCGTGCCCTGCGGCACCGGGAACCGGGCGATCCCCGAGCTCGCCAGCTGGGCCAGCTCCAGGGTCGTCCCGGTCGCGGGCTGCACCCACCACGGGCGCGCGGTGTCGCCGGAGAGCAGGTCGAGGTCGAGGACGACGTCGCTGCCCGCCGGGGTGTGGCCGAGCACGTAGGAGCCGTCCTCGGCCCCGGCGATGTCGACCCGGCTGTCCACCGCCGCCGCCCGCACGGTGAACGCGCCGTCGGAGTACGGGCTCAGCGACGTGCGTGGCACCGCGTCGGCGAGTGCCCCACGCTCCAGCACCGCACCGACCGCGATCTGCCCGCCCGCGAGCGTCCCGGCGACCAGCGCCACCGCCCCGAGCACCGACGTCGTCCGCCGCGAGAACCAGGTGTCCACGGCGGAGCACTGTGCGCCCCCGCGGGGCCCGCCACGGCCGAACGGGCCATCCCGTTCGCGATCGCGAGCAGCCGTCGTCGGAGATCACCGGCCGTGAGGGGATCGGTGCCGGATCCGGCACCGATCCCCTCGGCCGCGGCGATCACCCGCCGGAGCGGGTCAGTAGTCGAAGGACGGGTCCTCGGTGCGGGTGCGCTTGAGCTCGAAGAAGTGCGGGTTCTCGGCCAGCAGCCGGGCGCCGTCGAACAGGCGGCCGGCGTCCTCCCCCTTCGGGACCCGGGAGATGACCGGCCCGAAGAACGCCACGCCGTCGACGTGCATCGTCGGGGTGCCGACGTCGAGGCCCACCGGGTCCATGCCCTCGTGGTGGCTGGCGCGCAGCTTCTCGTCCCACTCGGTGGAGTGCGCGGCCTCGGCCAGCGACTCCGGCAGGCCGACCTCCTTGAGCGCGCCGGCGACGACGTCGTCGAAGTCCTTGTTCTGCTGGTTGTGGATCCGCTCACCGAGGGCGGTGTAGAGCGGCGCGAGCACCTCGGTGCCGTGCTGCTCGGCGGCGGCGATGCACACCCGCACCGGGCCCCACGCCTTCTTCATCATCTCCGCGTACTGCTCGGGCAGGTCACGGCCCTCGTTCAGCACGGCCAGGCTCATCACGTGCCAGGTGACGTCGACGTCGCGGACCTTCTCCACCTCCAGCACCCAGCGGGAGGTCAGCCACGCCCAGGGACACAGCGGGTCGAACCAGATGTCGATGCGGGCCTTGCCGTCAGCAGCAGCAGTCGTCATGTACGGCACAACGCACGCCACGCGCCCCCGATTCCTCGGACCGCGCCGCGCCCACCGTGATTGGATGCCGGACGACACCACTCCCCGGAGAGGACCTACGTGACCCCGCCCAACCTCACCCGTACCCAGGCCGAGGAGCGCGCCGCGCTGCTCGACGTGTCGACCTACGACGTCACGATCGACCTGACCGACGGCGCCGGAGCCCCCTCCGAGCGGACGTTCGCGGTGACCACGACGGTGCGCTTCACCGCCACCGAGCCCGGCGGGAGCACCTGGATCGAGTGGGTCGGCGACGGCATCACCTCGGCCACCCTGAACGGCGCCGACCTCGACGTCTCGGGCTGGACCGAGGAGGACGGCCTCGCGCTGCCCGGTCTGGCCGCCGACAACGAGCTGACGATCGTCGCGACCGGCCTCTACACCAACACCGGCGAGGGCCTGCACCGCTTCGTCGACCCGGTCGACCAGGCCGTCTACCTGTACTCGCAGTTCGAGACCGCCGACTGCAAGCGGCTGTTCCCCTGCTTCGACCAGCCCGACCTCAAGGCCCGCTACACCCTCACCGTGACCGCGCCGGAGGACTGGAAGGTCATCTCCAACGCACCGGCGACCGTCGAGGGCGGGGTCCACCGCTTCGAGCGGACCGAGATCCTCTCCACCTACCTGGTGGCGTTGATCGCCGGTCCGTACGCGAGCTGGCACGACACCTACCGCGACGAGCACGCCGAGATCCCGCTGGGGATCTACTGCCGTGCCTCGCTGGCCCCGCACATGGACCACGAGCGGATCTTCACCGAGACCCGCCAGGGCTTCGACTTCTACCACCGCAACTTCGGGGTGACCTACCCGTTCGGCAAGTACGACCAGCTGTTCGTCCCCGAGTTCAACGCGGGCGCGATGGAGAACGCCGGCGCGATCACGTTCCTGGAGGACTACGTCTTCCGGTCGCGGGTGACCCGCACGCTCTACGAGCGCCGCGCCGAGACGATCCTGCACGAGATGGCGCACATGTGGTTCGGCGACCTCGTGACCATGCGCTGGTGGGACGACCTGTGGCTCAACGAGTCCTTCGCGACCTGGGCGAGCGTGCTGTGCCAGGCCGAGGCGACCGAGTACACCGGCGCCTGGACGACGTTCGCGAACCTCGAGAAGTCCTGGGCCTACCGGCAGGACCAGCTGCCCTCGACGCACCCGATCGCCGCGGACATCCCGGACCTGCAGGCCGTCGAGGTGAACTTCGACGGCATCACCTACGCCAAGGGCGCGTCGGTCCTCAAGCAGCTCGTCGCCTACGTCGGGCTGGAACCGTTCCTCGCCGGGCTGCGTGACTACTTCGCCGCCCACGCCTGGGGCAACGCCACCTTCGACGACCTGTTGGGCTCGCTGGAGAAGGCGTCGGGCCGGGACCTGTCGGACTGGGGCGCGCAGTGGCTGCGCACCACCGGCCTGAACCTGCTGCGCCCGTCGTTCCAGACCGACGACGCCGGCAGGTTCACCTCCTTCGACGTCGTGCAGGGCGGCGCCCGGCCGGGCGCCGGTGAGCTGCGCACGCACCGCATCGCCGTCGGCGTCTACGACGACGACCCGGAGACCGGCAAGCTCGTCCGCACCCACCGCGTCGAGCTCGACGTCTCCGGCGAGCGCACGCCCGTCCCGGATCTGGTCGGGGTGCCCCGCGGCAAGCTCGTCCTGGTCAACGACGACGACCTCACCTACTGCGCGCTGCGCCTGGACCCGGGCTCGCTCGCGACCCTGGTGGACCGCATCGGCGACATCGCCGACTCGCTGCCGCGCACGCTGTGCTGGTCCTCCGCGTGGGAGATGACCCGCGAGGCCGAGCTGAAGGCCCGTGACTTCGTCACCCTGGTCGCGGGCGGGTTCGACACCGAGTCCGAGATCGGCGTCGTCCAGAGGCTCCTGCTGCAGGCCCAGACCGCGACGGCGTCGTACTGCACCCCGGAGTGGGCGCAGGGCCGCGGCTGGCCGCTGCTGACCGACGCGCTGCGGTTCCGTCTGGACACCGCCCCGCCCGGGTCCGACGTCCAGCTGGCGGTGGTCAACGCGCTGACCGCCTCGGTGCTGCCGGAGAACACCCTGGACCGGATGAAGGGCTGGCTGCTCGACATCGACGTGCCGAAGGGCCTGACCGTCGACGCCGACCTGCGCTGGCGGCTGCTGCACGCACTCGTCGCGCACGGGAAGGCCGGCGAGACCGAGATCGCCGAGGAGGCCGAGCGCGACGCCACCTCCACCGGGGCGCGGCAGGCCGAGCGGGCCCGCGCGCTGATCCCGACCGCTGAGGCCAAGGAGCGGGCGTGGCAGCGCGCCGTGCACGACGACTCCCTGCCGAACGCGATCAACGAGTCGGCGATCTCCGGGTTCTCCCACCCGGCGCTGTCCACGGTGAACCCCGGCCTGCTCGACGGCTACGTCCGGCGCTACTTCGACGAGATCGACGGCGTGTGGGCCCGCCGGACCTCGGAGCTGGCGCAGAACGTCGTCGTCGGGCTGTTCCCGTCCTGGGCGGTCGCGGAGCCGACCGTCGCGGCGGCGGACGCCTGGCTCGCCGACGAGTCGAAGCCGGCGTCGCTGCGCCGGCTCGTGTCCGAGGGGCGCGCCGGGATCGTGCGCGCGCTGGCCGCCCGCGAGTTCGACGGTCAGGCCACTCCGGACCCGGAGCGGACCACCGCGGTCCAGCAGCCCTGACCCACGCACGAACGGCGCCCCGGGAGCACGTGCTCCCGGGGCGCCGTTCGTGTGTCGGGTGTGGTCAGCGGCGGCGCAGTCACCGCCGCAGGCGGTTGGCCGACACCGGTTCGTCGGCGGAGCGGAAGCCCGCGCAGACACGCGGCCCGCAGCTACCGCAGTCGGTGCCCGGGCGGTAGTGCTCGTGCACCTCCTCCGGGTGGCCACAGGTGCACAGTCCCACCTGCGGTACGGCGGGCGCCGGCGGACCGGCCGGGGTCCGGGGCTCGGACGGGGTGCGCGGCCGGGGCAGCGCCGGGACGGGCTGCAGGCCCGTCGGCGGGGTCAGGACCGCGGCCGTGGGGGCGGCGGGGGTCCTGCGGTCGGTGCCGTCGTTCTCGTGCGCCATGTGACCTCCTTCGTGCCGGCGAACGGCAGCGCGGACGACCATTGCGTCATCGCACCGTGCCGCTGCGTCACCAGTATGAGATCGCGTGGGGCGCGTGGGAATGGCTCGGAGCGACGAATAGACCTTCCGTGGACGGATCGGCAGCTCACGGACACGGAGTCACCCGATCAGCGGGCCACCGGAAGTGTGAGTACGGCGAGACAACCGCGGGGTGCGTGCACCGTACGGAGCACCAGGTTGCCGCCGTGCTCCTGAGCCAGCTGGGCGCTGATGTGCAGCCCGAGCCCGGAGCCGCCGGCGGCCTCGTCGTGCCGCCCGCGGACGATCTCGAGCTGCTCCTGCCCGTCGGGCAGGCCGGGGCCGTGGTCGCGGACCTCGACGGCCACCAGCCCCGGCTCGTCGGCGAGCCGGGCCCGCACCACCACCGGGGTCCGGGGCGCGTGCCGGTCGCAGTTGGCCAGCAGGTTCGTCACGACCTGGCGGGTCAGCGACTCGGGCGCCGCTACCGGGGGCAGGTCGTCCTGGGTGTCGAGGGTGATGCAGCGGCCGTCGCGCAGGTCCACCAGGGTGCGCAGGGCCGCCCCGACGTCGTGCTCGCCGCCGGTGTCGGCCCCCGGCGAGGAGGCGACCGGGGCGTACTCCGGGCCGAAGTCGAGCAGGGCGGCGTCGCTCCGGCCGGTCGTCGGGTCGGCGTCGTCGACGGCGACCGGGGTCTGCAGCATCTGGCGCAGCCGGTTCAGCTCGGCGAGCACCGCCTCCCGCATCCGGTCGACCTGGGGGTCCTCGCCGCCGGGGCGGGTGGTCAGCAGCTGCGCCGCTCCGGCCAGACCGGCCAGCCCGTTGCGCAGCTCGTGGTCGCGCTCCGCGGTCTGGCCGGTGGCCCGTTCGAGCAGCGCCGACGCCTCGCCGAGGGTGTCCTGGAGCTGGTCGTAGTCGTCCTGCATCCGGGTCACCGTGCGCAGCGCCATGGTCAGCAGCGCGGCGAGCACGACGCCCATCCCGAGCACCCGCAGCGACGGGTAGACCAGACCGGCCACCGGCTCCTGGCCGGGCACGATCGCCCGGTACAGCTGCGACACCGCGATGATCAGCAGGCCGAGCCCCATCCGGGCCCGGACCCGGCTCGGGCGCCGGTAGCCGTCGAGCAGGAACAGCACCGCGACCAGGGCCCAGCCGCTCTGCACCACGACCGAGTACAGCGGCGAGGTCGCCAGCATCCGGGTGAACGGACTCTCCGCCTGCGACGCGACGACCCCGCCGACGACGAGGCCGACCGCGGCCAGCGCCCAGCCACCCCAGGCCCCGAGCTCCGGCGGCGGCCGCAGCCCGGCGACCAGGATGCACAGGCTGATCACGAACATGGTCAGCACGGCCAGCCGCGGGGTGCCCGCCGGGTAATGGGGCAGGACCAGCGCGGACAGCGGAAGGAGCACCACGCCGTAGAGCAGGAGGGCGGCCCCGAACCACGACGGACGGGGGTCCCCGGACAGCCGGCCCGTCACCAGCGCGACGATCGCCGCCGCCGACCCGACCGCGGCCGCGACGAGGGTCAGCACCGCCGTCGCGTCGGAGAGGTCGATCCGGCCGTCGACGACCGCAGGGCGGCTCACGGCCACCACGACGACGGTCATCACCGCGACGACCAGCACGTCGGTCAGGTGACCTGCCAGGAACCGGGCCCGCCGCTGCGGCCCCAGGACCTCGCCGACGACACCGGACGCCACGTCGTCTCCGCTCTGCAGATGTCGCCGGACTGGTTGAGAACGCGATGATAGGACTCGTCATTCTCGGTGGCCTTCGGCGGCGGCGCCGAGGGCCGAACGGGTCAGATTCCGGCGGCCTTGCGGTACAACGCGACGGCCTCCAGCTGGGAGCCGACCTCCAGCTTGGTCAGCACCGCGCGGATCTGCGTCCGGACCGTCGCCAGCGAGACGACGAAGTGGTCGGCCACCGACTGCGCTCGCTTTCCCCCCGCCAGCAGGGCGAGGACCTCGCGCTCGCGCTGGGTGAGCCTGCCCAGCTTCTCGTGCAGGTCGCGGCGCTCGTGCTCCCGGTCGCGGTGCAGCCGGATGAACTGCTCGCGGCGGCCCGGCGGCATGATCGAGCGCCCGGCGTGGGCCTCGCGGATGGCGCTGAGCAGCGCCGGGAACGGCGCGTTCTTCGGCACGAACACGAACCCGCCCGCGTCCAGGGCGGCGCCGACCCGGCCGGCGTCGGAGCTGCCGGACAGCACCACCACCCGCCAGCCCGCCTCGCACAGGGGGCCGACGAGCCGGACCCCGTCGATGCGGTTGCCCTCCGGATCACGCCCCAGGTCGAGGTCGAGCACGATCAGCCCGGGCGCGACACGCCGGGTGTGCTCGAGCACGGCCGCCGCGGAGCGTACCGGGAGGAACGTCGCGTCCTCACCCTCGGCGCGCAGGTTGAGGGCGAGGGCGGACCCCACCAGCTCGTGGTCGTCGACGATCAGGATCGGGGTGCCGGTGGGCCCGGTCACCGCTCGGTCCTCCCACTACGCGACATGCTGACACCTTAGAGCCGTGGCACCGATCGTGGTGGCCCACGGGTGACCGGCACTCGGGCCGTCGCCCCGTCCACGAGCGTGCTCCGGCGGCCACCCGCGGTGTCCACGGAGCGGAGAACCCCAGTTCAGGGGCGGCTTCCGGCCTGGTCCGCCAGCATCCTCAGCCCGGACAGGATCCCACCGAACAGATCGCCCTCCTTGAAGGACGCGACCATGCTCATGAGAGCGAGCTTGGCGCCGCGGTCGGGGAGGCGGACCTTCGCCTCGGCACCGGTCACGATCTCCAGCAGGCGCTGCTCGGGGCTCACGGCGACGAGCACCGCGTCCTCGTGGTGGTCGATGCGCCCGTGCAGGTCGACCGCGGTCGCCCGCGCGTCCGAGCCCAGATCGCCCAGGTACAGCGCGAACCGCAGACCGGTCTCGCGACTGGCCAGGTAGAGGGCCTCGTCCAGGCGGGTCAGCTGCACCGGGGTGAACGGGTGCGCGGCAGCGGACGGCTCGACGAAGTTCTCGGCCACCGACAGGCGGCCGGAGTTCGTGACGACCGCCCCCTCGGGCAGGTCCTCCTCGTTGCCGGTGAAGACGGCGAGGTCACCACTTGCCACCGGTACCTCCTCGGGTGTCGCCGCCCTCGGACGGGGCGGTGTCGCCGTGTCCGGCGTGCGCGGCGTGGTGCCCCGCGCCGGACGGCTCGGCGATCCAGAACAGCGGCTCGTACGGCCAGGGGTCACCCGCGTGGTAGCGGGGGCGGTTGCTCCGGTTCCGCATCGCGATCCAGCCCCAGATCGCGAAGTAGAGGACAGCCGGCGCGACCACGAAGACCAGCAGGGTTTCGACGACGGTCACGGGGCCAGAACCTAGCCGATGGCCGTGCCCGGCACCTGCTCAGGTGTCCGATCCGACAGCCGCCCGGACCGCACCGCGCGGACCAGTGCGTCATGATCGGCTTCGGTCTGGTCGGCGTAGGCCCTGGCGAAGGTCGTCAGCGCCCCGGCCACCGTGCCGCCCGTCCCCAGGTAGCCGGCGATCATCGACGCTCCCGAGGTGCGGGCGTGCCCCTTGGCGAGCAGCTTGCCGCAGACGTCGGCGTAGTCGGCCAGGGCGGTGGCGTCGAGGGTGTCGGGGACGATCGCGCCCTTCATGTCGCGGAACTGGCGGACGTAGTACTGGCGGCCGTTGATCGTCGTCCAGCCCAGGAGCGGGTCGGAGACGGTCTGCAGGGCCTGCTGGTACTCCACGACCCGCTGCCCTTGGTGGGCGTGCCACGCCTCGCCGCCGTGCACCCATGGCGCGACGACGGACCGGCGCGCCTGCTTGAGCTGCAGGAACAGCACGTCGTCGGGGCTGGAGCCCTCGCAGAGCACGAGGTAGGCGCGCAGCCCGACCGAGCCGACCCCGACGACCTTGTGGGCGACGTCGACGGCGTGGTATCCGCCGAGGATCCGGCTCCAGTGCGGCGGCAGCGTCGTGAGGTAGCCGTCGAGGGCGGCCAGGATGCGCGCGGTGTGCTCGTCGTCGGGATGGGTGATCAGCGGCGGCTCGGTGACGATCCGCCGCGCCCCGCCCTCCTCGGTCACGAACCGGGGCAGCGCGCGGTCGCTGGTCCGCCGGCGCGCCCGCTCGGCGGCCTTGTCGATGGCCCGGCGCGAGGTCTCGTGGCCGGCATCCGAGCGCAGCGTGTCGACGTCCATGACGTCGAACGAGCGGGCGAGCAACGGCTCGTCGGCGAGGTGGCGCAGGTGCTCGGCGTAGGAGGTCACGCAGCGGGTGACGGCCTCGCCGCACTGCTCCTCGGTCGCGCCGGAGTCCCGGCCGGCGACCCAGGTGGAGGACACCAGCCGGCGCAGGTCCCACTCCCAGGCGCCGGGGTGGGCCTCGTCGAAGTCGTTGAGGTCGAAGACGAGGTCGCGCTCGGGCGAGGCGTAGAAGCCGAAGTTGCCCAGATGGGCGTCGCCGCAGATGACGGGGTGCACGCCGGTCTCGGGCAGCACCGCGAAGTCCGCGGCGTGCAGGGCGGCGGCGCCGCGCAGGAACGCGTGCGGCGAGGCGGTCATCCGCTGGATCCGCAGCGGGACGAGCTCGTGCACGCGCCCCGCGTTCTGCGCCTCGACGACGTCCACCGGGTCGGCCCGACGCACGTCCGCCGACCACGTGGCGAGCCCGGACCGGGGCGCGACCTTCCGCAGGCCCTTCCCGATGCGGTAGCGCTCCGCGCGTGGCGTCGAGGCCCGCTGCAGCGAGTCGAAGGCCGCGCGGTCCGATCCGGCGAGGACGGGGTGGGAGGTCACGCGTGCGTTCTACCGCAGCCGGCCCCGCGGGGCACCGCGGGCCTCAGACGTTGCGCCTGCCCAGCGCACGGTAGGTCCAGCCCGCGGACTCCCAGGTCTCGCGGTCCAGGGCGTTGCGGCCGTCGAGCACCCGGCGGGTCTTCACGACCGCGCCGAACGAGCCCGGGTCGAGCTCGCGGTACTGCTTCCACTCGGTCAGCAGCAGGACGACGTCGGCGCCCTCGGCGGCCTCCTCCGGGGTGTCGACGCAGTCCAGCTGGGACCAGTGCTTGCGCACGTTGGGCAGCGCCTGGGGGTCGGTCACCCGGACGTTCGCGCCCTGCAGCTGCAGCTGCGCGGCCACGTTCAGCGCCGGGGAGTCGCGGATGTCGTCGGAGTCGGGCTTGAACGCCGCGCCGAGCACGGCGATCCGCTTGCCGAGCAGCGAGTCGTCGCACACCTGGCGCGCGAGCTCCACCATCCGGATCCGGCGCCGCATGTTGATGTTGTCGACCTCGCGCAGGAAGGTCAGCGCCTGGTCGGCGCCCAGCTCACCGGCACGGGCCATGAACGCCCGGATGTCCTTGGGCAGGCAGCCGCCACCGAAGCCGAGTCCGGCGTTGAGGAACTTGCGGCCGATCCGGTCGTCGTGGCCGATCGCGTCGGCGAGCTGCTTCACGTCGGCGCCGGTGGCCTCGCACAGCTCGGCCATCGCGTTGATGAAGGAGATCTTGGTGGCGAGGAAGGAGTTCGCGGCGGTCTTGACCATCTCCGCGGTGGCGTAGTCGGTGACGACCTTCGGCGTGGCATCGGCGACGATCCGCGCGTAGACGGTGTCCAGGACCTTCTCCGCGTCCACGTCGGCGTCCACGCCGGACAGCGACGGGACGCCGTAGACGAGCCGGTCCGGGTGCAGGGTGTCCTGCACCGCGAAACCCTCGCGCAGGAACTCCGGGTTCCACGCCAGCGCGGCGCCCGGCACCCGGGCGGCGACCTGCTCGGCGAGCCGGGCCGCCGTGCCCACCGGCACCGTGGACTTCCCGACGACCAGCTCGCCGGGGCCCAGCACGTCGATCAGCGACGCCGTCGCCGCCTCCACGTACGTCAGGTCCGCGGCGTACTCGCCGCGCCGCTGCGGGGTGCCGACGCACACGAAGTGCACCGCCGCGCCCCGGGCGTCGGCCATGTCCGAGGAGAACGACAGCCGCCCCGAGTCCAACGACCGGCGCAGCAGCTCCTCGAAGCCCGGCTCGAAGAACGGGACCCGGCCCGCGGCCAGTGACTCGGCCTTCGCGACGTCGGCCTCGATGCCGACGACCTCGTGGCCCAGCTCCGCCATCGACGCCGCGTGCACGGCGCCCAGGTAGCCGCACCCGATCACGGAGAGCTTCAGCCCGGTGGTGGTATCCGACATGGGCGGAGGCTATCTCCCCGTCCGGGGGACGGATCGCGCACGTCGGGCAGTGGGCGTGGGGGTGATGCTCCGGTGGCGCGACGGTGCCGTCGGCCGGGCGATAGCGTCACCGGGTGTGAGGACGCTGCTGCTGGCCGAGGAACTGCTGCTGCTCGGGCTGGACCGCGCGACCGGCCGGATCAGCGACCGGTTCGACGCCCGGGTGCTGCCGGTGGCGCTGGTGCGCGACCTCGTCGACGCCGGTGCGCTGCACCTCGACGCCGGCACGGCGGGTGCCGGGGAGCCCGCCGACACCGTGACGCCCTCGGGCGGGGAGCCGGAGCACCCGGCACTGGCCGCGGCGCTCGCCGCGGTGACCCACGACGGCACCGACTCGGGCTCGCGGACGGTCACCGCGGCCGCGGTGCACCTGGCACGGACCCCGGCCGGGACCGCGGGCGGCGCCGTCGCGCAGCTGGTGGCCGACGGGGTCCTCGGCGCACAGGAGTACCGGCGGTTCGGTCTGTTCCGCCGGGTGCACCTGACCGAGCAGGACCCGGAGCCCGCCCGTGCGCTGCGGACCCGGCTCGCGGCGGCGCTGGTGACCGACAGCCCGCCCGGCGACCGCGACGGGCTGCTGCTCGTGCTGCTGTCGCACAGCGACCTCGCCGCGGACGTGCTGCCGCCGGAGATCGACGCCGGGACACGGGAGCAGGCGGCGCGGCGGGCGGCGCTGCTGGCCGAGGGCGCCGCGCGGGACCCGTTCGTCCGGGCCTACTTCGCGGTGCGGTCCGGCTGGGCCGGCAACTGAGCGACTACCCGCGCAGCTGCGCCAGGCGGGCGCGGCAGTCCTCCCAGGTGGGCAGGGCGCCCGCGGCGAGTGCCTCCTCCAGGGTGGGCGCGGCGCGGTCCTTCTCGGACAGCACCGGCTCGATCCCCTCGAGCCAGGGCAGCGCGAGCGCCGGGTCCAGCGGGCTGATCCCGTGCTCGGCCGCCGGCGCGTACGACGTCGAGCACAGGTACCCGACGACGGTGGTGTCGGCGAGCGCCTGGAAGGCGTGCCCGAGCCCCTCGGACAGGTAGAGCGTCCGCGGGGAGGCGGCGTCGAGCTCGACGGCCTCGAACCGCCCGAACGTCGGCGACCCGACGCGCAGGTCCACGACGACGTCGCGGACGGCACCGGCGGCCACGTAGAGGTACTTGGCCTGACCGGGCGGCACGTCGGCGTAGTGCACGCCGCGGACGACCCCGCGCGTCGACACCGACTGGTTGGTCTGGGCGACGGTCAGGTCGAACCCGAGCGCGTCGCGGAACGCCGGGCCCTGGAAGGGTGCGGTGAACGAGCCGCGGTGGTCGGCGAACGTGGTCGCCTCGAACAGCCAGGCCCCGTCGATCGACAGCGGTGTGGCCTTCATGCCCACCAGCTCCGGTGGTCGCGGTACCAGGCCACCGTCGCGGCCAGTCCCTCGTCGAAGGGCACCCGGGGGGCGTAGCCGAGCTCCTCGCGGATCTTCGACCAGTCCACCGCGTACCGGCGGTCGTGTCCCTTGCGGTCGGCCACCCGTTCGATGCGGTCCTCCCCCACACCGACGGCCGCGAGCAGCGCACGGGTCAGGTCCAGGTTGGTCAGCTCGGTCCCGCCGCCGATGTTGTAGACCTCCCCGGCACGGCCCGCCGTGGCGGCCAGGGCGATGCCCCGACAGTGGTCGGAGACGTGCAGCCAGTCGCGGATGTTGAGGCCGTCGCCGTAGAGCGGGACGGTGCCGCCGTCGAGCAGCCGTGTGGTGAACAGCGGGATCACCTTCTCCGGGAACTGGTACGGCCCGTAGTTGTTCGAGCAGCGGGTGATCACCACGTCGAGGCCGTGGGTGCGGTGGTAGCTGCGCGCCAGCAGGTCGCTGCCCGCCTTCGCGGCGCTGTAGGGCGAGTTCGGCTCCAGCGGGTGGGTCTCGGGCCAGGAGCCCGACTCGATCGAGCCGTACACCTCGTCGGTCGAGACGTGCAGGAACCGGCCGACGCCCGCGTCCAGCGCCGCCTGCAGCAGCACCTGGGTACCGAGGACGTTGGTCGTCACGAAGTCCGCCGCGCCGGTGATGGAGCGGTCGACGTGGGTCTCGGCGGCGAAGTGCACGAGCAGGTCGGCGCCGCCGTCGAGCACCTCCGCGACGCGGCGCGGGTCACGGATGTCGCCGCGCTCGACCGTGAGCCGCGGGTCGTCGGCGACGGGGGCGAGGTTCTCGATCCGGCCGGCGTAGGTGAACGCGTCGAGCACCCTGACCTCGGCCCCGGCCAGCTCGGGGTGCTCCCCGCCCAGCACCTCCCGGACGAAACAGGACCCGATGAACCCGGCGCCCCCGGTCACCACGATGCGCACGTGCCCTCCCCGCTCACTGTCCGCCCCCACCAGCGTGTCAGAGTCGGTCGCGACGATATCCGGAGGTGGGCGAGTGCGCGCGTGTGTGCTGGGGGCGAACGGGCAGCTCGGTCGGGCGCTGGTCGCCGCCCGGCCCGATGCGGTGGCACTCGACCGTGCGGCGCTGGACATCGGCGACGCCGACGCCGTCGCCGCGCACGACTTCACCGGCGTCGACGTGGTGTTCAACGCGGCCGCCCACACCGCCGTCGACCGGGCCGAGACCGAGCCGGCCAAGGCATGGCGGGCCAACGCGGCCGGCCCCGCGCACTTGGCCGCAGCGGCCCGGGAGCACGGCTTCCTGCTGGTGCACGTCTCCACCGAGTACGTCTTCGACGGCACCGCGCCCGGCCCGGTGCCGGAGGACGCCCCGCTGTCCCCGCTCGGGGTGTACGGCGCGTCGAAGGCCGCCGGGGAGCTGGCGGTGCGGGCGGCGCTGCCGGAGCGGCACGTGATCGTGCGCACCAGCTGGGTCGTCGGCGACGGCGGCAACTTCGTGGCCACCATGGCGCGGCTGGCCCGCGACGGGGTCCGCCCCGCCGTCGTCGACGACCAGGTGGGGCGGCCGACGTTCGCACCCGACCTGGCCACGGCGCTGCTCGTGCTGGCCGGGTCCGGGCAGCACGGCACGTTCCACGTGACCGGCGACGGCGAGCCGGTCAGCTGGTACCGGCTGGCCCGGGAGGTGTTCGCCCGCTGCGGCCGCGACCCCGGCGACGTCCGCCCGGTGTCGAGCAGCGAGTACGCCGCGGACAAGCCGCACCTGGCCCCCCGCCCGGCGAACTCGGTGCTCGACCTGTCCCGCGCGACCCGGGCCGGGGTCGCGATGCCCGCCTGGCGCGACGGGCTGGACCAGGTCCTCGCCCGGGCCCCGCGGTGAAGGGCATCGTGCTGGCCGGCGGCACCGGGAGCCGGCTGTTCCCGCTGACCGCGGCGGTGTCCAAGCAGCTGCTGCCGGTCTACGACAAGCCGATGATCTACCACCCGCTGACCACGCTGATGCTGGCCGGGATCCGGGAGATCCTGCTCATCTCCACCCCGCACGACCTGCCCGGGTTCCGGCGTCTGCTCGGCGACGGCAGCGGGCTCGGCCTACAGATCACCTACGCCGCCCAGGAGCACCCCAACGGCCTGGCCGAGGCGTTCGTCATCGGCGCCGACCACGTCCGCGGCGGGCCGTCGGCGCTGGTGCTGGGCGACAACATCTTCCACGGTGCCGGGTTCGGCGACCTGCTGCGCCGCCGCGCCGCCGAGGTCGCCTCCGGCGACACCGGCTGTGTGCTGTTCGGCTATCCCGTCCGCGACCCGCAGCGCTACGGCGTCGGCGAGGCCGCCCCCGACGGCACCCTGCTCTCGATCGAGGAGAAGCCCGAGCACCCCCGCTCGGACCGCGCCATCACCGGCCTCTACTTCTACGACGAGCGCGTCGTCGACATCGCCGCACGCATCACCCCGTCGGCCCGCGGCGAACTCGAGATCACCGACGTCAACCGCGCCTACCTCGAGCAGGGCCGCGCCCGCCTGCAGGACCTCGGACGCGGCTTCGCCTGGCTCGACACCGGCACCCACGAGTCGCTGATGGAGGCCGGCCAGTACGTCCGCGTCCTGGAGAACCGCCAGGGCATCCGGATCGCCTGCGTCGAGGAGGTCGCCCTGCGAATGGGCTTCATCGACGCCGACGCCTGTCACGCCCTCGGGGCACGGCAGGCGGGCTCGGGCTACGGCGAGTACGTCATGGCCGTCGCGGATCAGTTCAGGTCGTAGATCCGGACCCGGTCGACCTCGTACCGCGCGGGCTGCACCCGGACCCCGGAGACGTCGGTGGGGGCGGTGCCACTGCGACGGCGACCACAGCGCGGTCCGTCACTCTCCGTTACAAGCTGGCGGCAGCGGCTTGCGTCGGCGCGAGAGACCCTCTCATAACACTGTGCGTTCTCCTTGACGGAGCAAGCAGCGCAAAGGAGTGATACGTAGCCCACGTTCGCCGATGTAACGCACGGAACGTGTGCGACGAGCGTGCAGGTCGTACGGCAAGTTCCCAGGGACGCCTCCGAACGGACTAATGCCGTACCCGCAGCTCGGCTCCGTCTCTGATTGGTGGTTACTCATCGTGACAACGCCGGCACCATCCTCCGCTACGTTCCGTCGCACGAACACGCGGTCCGCGGTGTGGTTCTTGTTGTCGCAGAGCACCTTCCGAAGGGCCGGCCGGCCGTGAACCCCGGATCGATGCAGAACCGTCGGCCCGGGCGCGCCACGCCCCGTGCCCACCACCGGCTCCTGGCCCGGCAGCCGGTCCGGGCCGCAGGCCCCGCCGGACGGGCCGGGTCCGGGGCGCGGGCCGACTCCTCTGCCGTGCCGGCGCCGGTGCGCAGGCTGTCCGCACGGGTCAGCCTCGTCCGGACGGCGCTGGTGCTGACCGACGTGGCGGCCGTCGGGATCGCCGTACTCGTGGTCGCGCCGACCGGCGGCAGCGGAGTCGTCGCCGCCTCGGTGCTGCTGCTGGGGGTGCGCTCGGCGGCCCGCCTGCACCGTTCCCGGCTGCGGCTGTCCTGGTTCGACGACCTGCCCCGTGAGCTGGCCGCCCTCGTCGTGACGATGGGCCTCCTGCTGACCGGGGCGATGGCCGTGCAGCAGAGGCTGGACACCCGCATCGACGCCGCCGGACCGGTCCGGGTCGTGCTGCTGGCCACCCTGCTCGCGCTGGTCCTGCGCGCCGCGGTGCTGTCCGCCGCCCGGCTGCTGCGGGTCCGATGGGCCGTCGGCGAGCCCACGCTGATCGTCGGCACCGGGTCACGAGCGGTGGAGCTCGACGAGACCATGCGGGCGCACCCCGAGTACGGCCTGCGCCCGCTCGGTCACGTCCTGTCCGAGGACCTCGACCTCCTGCTGGAGCGCGAGCGGGCAGCGCTGTCGGCCCGGATCCGGGCCGCCACCGCGCAGCACCGGGTGCGTGTCGTCGTGTTCGCCTGCCACACCGTCGACGACGCCGCCGTCCTCGACGCGGCGATCGAGGCCCGTCGCGACGGACACGACGTCCTGCTCCTCCCCTGGCTCTCGGAGCTGGTGCACGACCACTCCGGCGTCGAACGGCTGCGCAGCATCCCGCTGCTCCGGCTGCCCGCGGACCCGATGAACCGGCTGTCCTGGCGGCTCAAGCGCCTCGCCGACACCGTGGTGTCCGCATCGGCGCTGGTGCTGGCCGCGCCACTGCTGCTGGCGGTCGCGGTCGCGGTGCTCGTCGAGAGCGGGCGGCCGGTCATCTTCCGCCAGGAACGCATCGGGCTGGGCAACCAGCCCTTCACCGTCCTCAAGTTCCGCAGCATGCGGCCGGTCGACGAGCGCGAGCAGCAGACACAGTGGTCCATCGCGAGCGACTCCCGGGTCGGCCCGGTCGGCAGGCTCATCCGCCGCACCTCGCTCGACGAGCTGCCCCAGCTCTGGAACATCCTGCGCGGCGACATGAGCCTGGTCGGTCCGCGTCCGGAGCGGCCGTCGTTCGTCGAGCGCTTCGCCACCGAGCACGAGCGCTACTCCGCCCGCCACCGCGTCCCGGTCGGACTCACCGGGCTCGCCCAGATCTCCGGGCTGCGCGGTGACACCTCGATCGCCGACCGGGTCCGGCACGACAACTACTACATCGCGAACTGGTCACTGTGGCTCGACGCCCAGATCGTCGTGCGCACCGCGCGGGAGCTGGTCCGGCGCGGCCGGCACTGAGCGGTGGCCGGGGCCGCCGGCTCAGGACGGCAGGTACCCCGAGAGCACGACGGCCATGGCGACCGCGGCGGTGAGCACGACCAGGACCGCGGCGACCGTCGTCCGGCGGCGCCCGGTCGTGGGACCCGGCGACGTCGCGGATCCCGAGGCCGGCCACACGGGCTCGCCCGTCCGGCGGGCGGCCAGCCACGGGGCGACGCCGTCGTGCTCCCGCCGCGCGGCCGCGGTCAGCGCCGCGGCCCGGTCGGCCGTGGCGGGATCGACTCCCCCGTCCCCGGCCAGCGCGGCGAGCAGCGCGCGGGTCGCGGCCTCGTCGTCGGGCAGGATCCGCCCGCGGACGATGCCGCGGACCCGCGCCACCGGGGTCCGCAGCCTGCGCGCGACGTCGCGCTCGGACCGGCAGCCGTTCCGGTCGTGGACGGCGTCGAGCAGGTCCAGGAGCTCGCGGTGCGGGCCGTGCTCGGGCCAGGACGTCCGGTCGAAGCGGCGCAACGGCACCCGTCGCCTCCTCACGCAGGATGATCGTTCGATCACCTGTCGCATTCGGGCGGGCCGGCGTTACGCAAAACTGATGAGCCGCTCAGGCGAAGAGCTTCTCCTGCTCCTCGCGCAGCGCGTCGACGAGCCGGCCCGGGGGCAGGGTCACGTCGTCGTAGGTGAGCACGGTGTCCTTGGCGACGTCGCGGGTGAGCGTGCACCCCTCCGCCACACCCATCGGGAGCAGCCGCTCCGACCGCGTGACCGGGGAGGCCTCGGCGACACCGTAGGTGTCGTAGCCGCCGAGCCCGTCGAGGGTGTGCCCGGCCCGCAGGTCCTGCTTGGCGGTGGCGACGACGTCGACCCGCTGCCCGGCGGGCGGGCTCAGCGCGGCGTCGGCGAAGTCCACGGCCCGCACGATCGTGTTCGGCACCTCGAAGTGGCACAGGTGGTAGGGCGTGTAGAAGCTGTACAGCGGGCCCTCGCCGAGCTTGTACAGGTTCAGGTAGTGGCGCTGCTTCGGGTCGTCGTGGGTGCCGAGCACGTAGATGCCAGGGCCCGGCTTGGCGCCGACCACGTAGTCCACGACCCCGCCGAGCTCGCGCAGCTCGTCGACGTCGTAGGCCTGCGTCAGCTCGTCGACGTGACCGGCGTGGTCGCGCCCGTACATGCCGCGCCTGCCGACGGTGAACCCGAAGGCGTTGGCCACGATCGCCTGCTCGAACGACACCTTGGTGCCGTCGGCGAAGCTGGTGACCATGTAGGGGTCCTGTCCCCACTTCTCGGCGAACGCCTGCTGCGTGGTGGGGGTGCGGTACTCGTCCTGCAGGCCCTTGATGTTGCCGGCGACGAGCGGGGTTACCCCGATGCCCTTCACGAAGCGCAGCAGGTTGGCCTGGACGCCGGGCTGGTCGCCGTCGGCGCCGGTCAGGACGACCCCGGCGGCGCGGGCGCGGTGCGCGAGCAGCGGGCCGACGGTGCCGTCGAGCTCGGCGTTCATCGTGACGACGGGCAGCCCCCGCTCGATGGCGGCGACGGTGACCCGCGCGCCGAACTCGACCGCGCCGGTGACGTCGACGAGCACGTCGATGTTCTCCGCCGCGAGCAGCGCGAACGCGTCGCCCAGCACCGCCGGGACGCCCTTCGCGATCATCGCCTCGACCTGCGCGGTGCTCGACACCTCGACCGGCTCCAGCCCGGCCTCGGTGTAGGCACGCACCCCGGTGGCGACGGTGCGGTTGGCGATGGCGACGACATCCATCCCGGGGGTGGAGTTCACGATCTGGTTGACCAGGCCGCGGCCCATGAACCCGGCACCGACCAGGCCGACCCGGATCGGTCGGTTCTCGGCGGCGCGCTTGGCGAGCGCGGTGTCGAGGATCAGCATCAGCGGCCCGCCGCCCCGGTGACGACCGACGGGAAGTCGGCGTTGTCGGCCAGCAGGGGCCAGCTCGCGTCCTTGTCCGAGACGTGGTCGACCGAGTGCGGCCACGCGACGTCGAGCGCCGGGTCGTTCCAGCGCAGGCCACGCTCCGCACCGGGGGTGTAGGGCGTCGAGACCTGGTAGATCGTCGTCGCGTCCGGGGTGAGGGTGAGGTAGGCGTGCGCAAAGTTCCGCGGCACGTACATCGCCCGGTAGTTGTCCTGGGACAGCTCGGCGCCGAACCACTGCAGGTAGGTGTCGGAATCGGGGCGCAGGTCCACGATCACGTCGTAGATCGCGCCGCGGACGCAGCGGATGACCTTGACCTCGGCGTTGGGCTCCAGCTGGTAGTGGAAGCCGCGCAGGGTGCCCGCCTCGTGGTTGTACGAGAGGTTGCACTGGGTGATCGTCGGGTCGAGCCCGGCGTCGGTGAACTCCTGCTCGCAGAAGGAACGCGCGAAGAAGCCACGGTCGTCCTCGAGTCGCCTCAGGTCGATGAGAGCCGATCCGGGGAGCGGGGTCGGATGGATGTCCATGCCCCTCTTGTACGTCACGACCGTGGCTTCGTTAACCGCAGGGTGGCGACGCCCCGATCACACCGAGCCGGGCGCCACCGGGTGGATGTAGGTGCCGGGGCGGGTCGCGCCGTCCTGGCGGAGCACCGGCCCCTGGTCCCACTTCAGCGTCGTCGACGTGGTCTCGTCCGGCGCGGTCACGACGATGTCGGTCGGCGTCCAGCTGCCCCCGGGCAGCCAGGTGATGACGGTGTGCGCGGTGCCGCCCGGCTTCACGACGAGCGTGGTCGGCTCCTCCGCCGCGCGCGGCAGCGAGTAGGACGGCCCCCACTGCGGGTCGTCCGGTCCGCGCAGGTCGACGCCGCCGAAGCCGGTCATGGTGCAGGGCGCGGCCGAGGCGTTGCGCCAGACGATGGTCGTGTCCTTCTGGTCGTTGCCGAGCGTGGTGCCGACGGATGCCTCGAGGGTCCGGCTGGTGCAGCGGGCGACCTGACCGGCTTCCCCGGTGGGCTGCTGTGCCACGGTGGTGGGCGGGGACGACAGCGCCGCCGGCGCCTGGTTCGCCGGCTCGGCCGCGCCGCCGCACCCGGCGACGAGCAGGCCGGCCGACAGCAGTCCGATCAGCAGTGGTGCGCGGTGAGTGGTCATGCGCGACACCGTTCTCCGGTTCGTCCGATCACGCTGGGCCGCAACGGTGGAACCACCCGGCCGTGGGTCAGTGCCCGGGGCGCGAGCCGGTGTTCGCGCCCGACCGCCACCGGCTCCCCCGCGCCCGCGAGCACGACCGGCACCACCTTCGTGTCGCAGGCCGGCCACACGCCACCGAAACACCGAAACACCGAAACACCGACCGGAGATGTTCCCGAATCGGAAGCGCCGAAGCCGAGGCGACGTCGTCACGGGTCCCAGGTCGTGGCACCACGCAATCACGATCCGTCGACACAACGTGACGATCCGTGTCCGTTCCCGCACGGTGTGAGCCGGCGAACAGACACACGGCGCTAACAGTGCGGTAGTGATGTTCGGTTCCCCTGTACGACAGGCGCCGCCGCCCACCACGCTCCCCACGAAGGAACGGATACTCAGCCCATGGATCCCGAGACCCCCGTCGTCATCCTCTGCGGAGGCAAGGGCACTCGCATCCGGGAGGCCTCCGAGAGCCTGCCGAAGGCGATGGTCGAGATCGGCGGACGGCCGATCGTCTGGCACATCATGAAGACCTACCGGGAGCACGGCTTCCGCCGATTCGTCCTGTGCCTGGGCTACAAGAGCTGGGCGATCAAGGAGTACTTCCTCGACTACCGGGCCCGCTCCGCGGACTTCACCCTGTCCATGTCGGACCGGCACCGCATCGACTTCCACAACAGTGTCGACGAGGACTGGGAGATCACCTTCGCCGAGACCGGGCTGGAGGCCGCGACCGGCTCGCGCGTCCGGAAGATCGCGCAGTACGTCGACACCGAGAACTTCTTCCTCACCTACGGCGACGGCGTCGGCACCGTCGACATCACCGCCCTGGCCAAGGAGCACGAGGAGTCCGGGAAGATCGGCACCGTCACCGGGGTGCACCCGACCTCCAAGTTCGGCGAGATGAACGTCGAGGGCGACCGGGTCGTGGAGTTCAACGAGAAGCCCACCCAGGTCACCGGCTTCGTCTCCGGCGGCTTCTTCGCCTTCCGGCGCGAGTTCCTCGACAGCTACCTCGGCGAGCCCGGCGACGACGGCGTGTGGCTCGAGCACGAGCCGCTGCAGCGCCTGGCCCGCGACGGACAGCTCAACGTGCACCGCCACGAGGACTTCTGGTCGGCGATGGACACCTTCAAGGACTACGAGTACCTCAACGACCTGTGGTCGCGCGGCGAGGCGCCCTGGAAGATCTGGGCCTGACCGAGGCCCGCCCGGGGGGCGAGGGCCACCGGTCCCCACCCCCGGGCGAGCGGGTCACGACGGCGTCGAGCTGAGTGCCTCCGTCGGGTTGCGGTCCGCGTACTGCGCCACCGACCCGTTGCGGACCGCTCCCCAGAGCTCCGCGCTGCGCTGCTCGTCCAGGTAGACGACCGACTGCTCGCCCTCCCGGCCCAGCCCGGCCACCGGTGCCGTCACGAACGCGACGCCCGACCCGCGCAGGTTGCGGTTCTCCAGGGCCAGCTGGACCAGCCCCGTGTTCGACAGCGAGTCGTCCACGCTCACCGCGTCGCCGACACGGGTCGCGAACGAATAGAGCGCGGTCGGGTCCGTGGTGGCCTTCTCCTGCACCGTCGCGAGCAGCGCCTTGATCGCGTTCTGCTGGCGGGCGGCGCGGTCGATGTCACCGTTCGGGAGGCCGTGGCGCTGGCGGACGTAGGCCAGGGCCTGGGCGCCGTCGAGGTGGTTCTCCCCCGCCCGGAAGTCCACCCCGGCGTTGCTGGTGGCCTGCGCGACCGTCACGTCGATGCCGCCGACCGAGTCGACGAGCGAGGTGAACCCGGCGAAGTCGACGACGCCGAAGTGGTCGACCCGCACCCCGGTCAGCTTCTCCACAGTCTCGATGAGCAGCGGCGCACCGCCGAAGGCGTAGGCGGCATTGATCTTGTTCATGCCGCGGCCGGGGACGTCGACCCAGGAGTCGCGCGGGATCGACACGACGCTGGCGTGCTCGCCGTCGGGGGCGAGGGTGCCGAGCATGATCACGTCGGACCGCTGGGAACCGGCGTCGACCCCCGGGGCGGCGTCGGTGCCGGTGGTGGGTGCCTCGGCCCGGGAGTCGGTGCCGACGAGCAGGAACGTGGTGCCGCCGGACGTGGCGGGACGGCTGCCCGCGTCGATCCCGCGGAACGCGTCCGGGATGCGGGCGATGCCGCCGCCGATGCTGGAGGTCAGGTAGGCCACCACGCCGCCGACCGCGAGCAGCAGCACGAGCACCAGCGCCAGCAGCACGGCGAGCACCCGCCGCCCGCACCGACGGGGACGCCCGCCACGCAGGCCGGGCACCACGTCGTCGTGCCGGGTCGGGGGGACGGCATTGCGCATCGGGTCTCCTGGGTCGGGCGTGGGCGGTCGTCCGGTCCGTCGCGTCCGGGCGGACGGCGTGACGCGACACCGCACGGTCCCACTCCCGGTGGTGCGCCACGCCACCGGACCGTGCACGCCAGACCTTCAGTGTGCACACAGCGCAGTCACAGGGACGTGCTGTGTCATCAGATGCAGGGAACCCACGGCCCTCGTGCTGACGATCCCGACGGACCGGACGATATCAGGGGCAGCACGGCCGCACGGCCCTCGTGCACCGAGGAGGAACCATGAACGTCACGCCCGAGACCCCCGCCACCAGCGTCCCCGCCGCCGCGATCCCGGCTCCGCGGGCCGCTGCCGAGAACACCGCCCTGCCGCCCGTCGGGGCCGCCCCGGTCGCGGTCGACCTGTGCCGCTGCGGTCACGAGCGCGACGCCCACGACCACTACCGCGCCGGCACCGACTGCGGTGTCTGCGGCACCTCCTGCCGCGCCTTCCACCCCCGCAGCGGCTCCGCCGACGGCCGCTCGTTCGGTCGCGCCGCCCGGCTCACCTCGGCCCTGCTGCGCCGCCGCTGATCCCTGCGCGTCCCCGGACGGTCCGCCGGGAGGCGGGGCACGAACGCCTCCCGGCGCCGGCCCGGCCGGGTCACGCCCGGACCGGCACCGCGTCGGGGAGCAGCCACCGGCCACCGGTCGCCTCCACCTGCGGCAGTGCGCGGCGCATCTCCGGGAGCAGATCGTCGACGAACAGCAGCACCGACCGCGGCGCCGCCGCGACGAGCGCGTCCGGGGCGACGATCGGGATCGCCGTCCCCGGTGTGCGCCTGCCCTGCTTGGCGACCGAGCCGTCGGCGATCGCGGGCAGCAGGTCCGGGCCGATCCCGGCCCGCGACAGCAGCGCCACCGCCCGCGACGCCGCGCTGTAGCCCCACACCGGGCGGCCGGCGGCGCGCTCGGCCTCCAGGAACTCCCGCACGCCCGTCGTCGTCCGGTCCGCGGCCCGCTGCAGTGACGCGACCGTCGCCGCGTCGCGCATGCCGGCGGCGCCCTCGGCCGCGACCATCGCCCGCACCGACTCCTGCTGCTCGCCGCCCGCCCGCGCGACGAGCAGCACGGTGCCGCCGTAGAGCGGGAACCACCAGGCCCGGACCGCGGCGAGGCCGACGGTCTCCAGCATCCCGACCAGCGCCGGGGTCGAGTAGTAGGCGAAGTGACCGTGGCGCAGGGCGTTCCACTGCGCGCCCTCGACGATCGCGCGCAGCGTGTGGAACCCGATCACCAGCGTCCCGCCCGGCCGCAGCCGGGCGACCCGCTCACGCACGGCAGTGGCCTGGTCGGCGTCGTGCATGAGACCGAGGTTGTCGACGACGACGTCGGCCGGTTCGTCCGGTGCCACCGGCGTCGCGCCGGTCGCGGCGAGGTCGGCCACCCAGGAGCCGCCGTGCGGGCTGCCGTACTCGGCGAAGGACACCCCCGGTCCGACGACGCCGGCCGCGGCGAGGGCGGCGACGGCGGCCCGGCCCTGCTCGACCAGCGCCGCGGGCTCCAGGCCGACGACCTCCTCCACCCCGCCCGGGTCCTCGGCGAGCTGGGCCAGCCCACAGGCGTCGCACAGCCACATGCGCAACGGGGACGTCGCGTCCGGCCCCGGGTCGGCGGCGGGCGGGAAGGTCGCGCAGTCCGGCTGGACACCGAGGTCGAGCACGACCTCCCCGTCGGTCCCCGCGCAGAACCGGCAGGCCGTCACCGGCGGCCCCCGTCCCGCGTGCTGGGGACCTCGACCGGAGCGCCGTCGAGGGTGCGCAGGTAGTCCGCCCAGGACGGCGCGACCCGGTCCCGTTCGCTGGTGTCCGACGGCGGCATCGGCCAGTCGACGCCGAGGTCCGGGTCGGCCCAGTGCACCGAGACGGCCTGGATCGGGTCGTGCACGCGGTCGATGGCGTAGCAGACGTCGGCGACCTCGCCGACCACCTGGAACCCGACGAGCATCCGGCGCGGCACCCGGATCGAGACCAGGTCGCGGTCGTCGAGCCGGACGGCGACGTGACGGCCCAGCGTCGGCGACTCCAGTCGTCCGTCGACGACGACCAGGTGCGCCGCGCCGTGCGCCACCCGGATGATCTTGCCCTCGCCGCCGTGGTTGCGGCCGTGCAGCCCGCGGAGCACCCCGTGCCCGGAGCGGGACTGGCTGTCCTGGACGTAGTCGGCGCGGGTGATGCCCCAGTGCTGCGCCACGGCGTCGTCGTAGGTGCGGGAGAAGAAGCCGCGGTCGTCGCGGAAGGGGCGCGGCCGGAAGAGCAGCACGCCCTCGAGCGCGGTCGTCTCGACGTCCATCAGTGGCTCCTCCACCGCCGACGGCCCGGTCGGCCGCACCGCGGGCGAGGTCGTCCCACCACTGATCGACGTTACGGGGTGTCGCGACGACGACGGCCCGTGCGGCGCCGACCCGCATGAACCGGGGCGTTGCGCAACCGAACGGTGACCGTCAGTGATGGTTGCGGTGGCCGAGCATCCGCACCACCGGGCCCAGGACGCGGCCCGCGGCGTCGCGCAACCGGGTGTCGGGCACCTCCACCACCGCGGTGTCCCGCCGCTGTGCGTCCAGCGCGGCCGACGCCACCTGCTCCGGGGTCGCCCACCGCCACGCCGGGACCCAGGACACGTCCTCGCCGTGCCGGTCGTGGAACGGGGTCCGGGTGAACCCCGGGCGCACCACGGTCACCCGCACCCCGTGTGGCGCCGCCTCGTGGCGCAGCGCGCCGGCGAGCGCCTCGACCGCCGCCTTCGTCGCCGAGTAGACGGGGGTGCCCGCCGTGGGGTGCACCGCCGCCGAGCTGGACACCATGACGATCCCGCCCCGGCCGCGGCGCAGCATCGGGGGCAGCGCGGCCCGCGACAGCCGGGCCACCGCGGTGAGGTTGAGCGCGACCTGGGCGTCGATGTCGTGGTCGGTGTGCTCGGACAGCGTGCCCGGCCCGGCCGTCCCGGCGTTGTTCACCAGCAGCCCGACCGGGGCGTCGGCGATCACCTGCTCGGTGGCGGCCAGACCGGCGTCGGTCGCCAGGTCGGCGACGAGTGTCCGGGACCGCGGCACTCCGGCGGCGACGTCGTCCAGCCGCTCCGCATCGCGCCCCACCAGCAGTACCGGGATCCCGCGGCGGCCCAGTTCCCGGGCGAACGCGGCGCCGATCCCGCTCGACGCGCCCGTCACGACCGCCCGTTCCGTCATCGCGGTCCTTTCCCCCCACGCCCCGGGTCCGGGATCTTGGCATGATCGGCGGTGTGTGTCACCGCTGCGTCCTGGTCACGCTCGTGCTGGTCGTGGCGGTGCTCGCCGGCTGCGCCGCGGCGGCCGCTCCGCCGGCACCGTCGGGGACCGAGCCCACGACCGCCCCCGCGGTGTGCGGGCTGTGGCTCGCCACCGGTGGCACCCCGACCGACGAGCAGGTCCGCTACGCGGCCGGGCGCTACGGCGTCGTCGTCCTCAACGCCTGGGAGACCGACGTCGCGCGACGGCTGCGCGCCCAGGACCCGGGGATCGTCCTGCTCGTCTACAAGGACCTGTCCTCCACCCGCGGCTACGCCGAGGTCGGGCTGCACGGCGGGCTCCTGCCGACCGGCGTCGACGGCGCCACCGCCGACCCGGCCTGGTTCGCCACCGACACCGCCGGTCGGCGCATCGAGTGGGCGCCCTACCCGCAGCACTGGCAGATGACCGTGTGGGACGAGGCCTACCAGCGGGCCTGGACCGACCGCGTCGTCGCCGAGACCGTCCGCGACGGCTGGGACGGCGTGTTCGCCGACAACGACATGTCCTCGCTGCGCTTCTACTCCGACGCCGTGGTCGCCGGGACCACCGATCGCCACGGCACCGACACCCTGCTGCGCGACGGCCTCGACGCGCTGGTGACCCGCGCCGGGACCGCGCTCGCCGAGCGGGGCAAGGTGCTGGTCCCGAACCTGTCCGAGGCGCGGCTGTTCCCCGGCCGCTGGACCCGGCACGCGCGCTTCGGCGGGGCGATGGAGGAGAACTTCGCCCAGTACGGCGAGGACGGCGCCCTCACCACCTGGCAGGGCCACCAGTGGGCGGAGATGCTCGCCGCCCCGCCGCAGGACCTGACGCTCCTGGTGACCGCGACCGCCGGGCGGCCCGAGGCGCGGCCCGGCGCGGCCGAGCGGGCCGGGTTCGCCGGGGCAGCGCTGCTCGGCGGGCCGCGCTCCTGCTGGACGCCGTCGACCACCCGGGACTACTCCCTGCCCGAGTGGTCCGGCTACCGGTCGCTCGCCCTGGGCGAGGCGACCGGACCCGCGGTCCGCGACGGACGCACCGGTGTGTGGACCCGCGGGTTCGCCGGCGGCTGGGTGGCGCTCAACCCCACCCGCGACGACGCAGAGGTGGCGGTCCCGGGCGGGCTGCGGACCGTCGACGGGGCTCAGGTCGGGGACACGGTGAGCATCGGGTCGGCCGACGCGACGATCCTGGTGCGACGCTGACCCGCCCACCCCGGTCAGCCGAGCAGCGAGCGGTAGAGCGCCAGGTGCGACCGGGCCGACGCCGCCGCCGAGTACCGCTCGGCGGCCCGGGCGGCGAGCAGCTTCCCGGTCAGGCCCGGGTCGGGGTCGGCGAACAGCGCGCGCAGCGCCGTCGCCAGCGACTCCGGGTCGCCCGGGGCGGCGGTGAAGCGGGCCGCGCCGGGGGCGGCGAGCATCGTCGTGGTGTCGCCGGTGTCGGTGGCGAGCACCGGCTTGCCCGCGGCCATCGCCTCGATGACGACCAGCGGCTGCTGCTCCATCCGCGACGGCACGACGACGGCGTCCGCGGCACGCATCAGCTCCGGCACGTCGGTGCGGAACCCGAGCAGCCGGATCCGGCCGCCCGAGGCGGCCGCGCGGGCCTCGATCGCGGCGCGTTCGGGGCCGTCGCCGACGACGGTGAGGGTCGCGTCGGCGGGGCACACCCCTGGCCGCTCCACCGCGTCGATGAGGTCGGTGATCCCCTTGCGGGGCAGCAGGAGCCCGGCCGTGAGGAGGTGACGCACCGGCCCGGCGGGCGGGTCTGGCGGGCCGAGGTCCAGGCCGTTGTCGATCTGCGCGAGGCGGTGCGCGGGCACGCGCAGCCGCCCGGACAGGAACCGACGCATCGGTTCGGCGCAGACCACGGTGCGGTCCAGCACCCGCCCGACGACGGCGTCCGCGGCGAGCGTCGCGCGGGTGTAGCGCGACGGGGCGGGCGCTGCGGCGGTGCCGCGGAACCACGCCTCGCCGACGTCCTCGGGGACCCCGTGGTAGGTCTGCAGCAGCCACGGGCGGCGGCGGCGCCACGCCGTCGTCGCGAGGACGAGGCCGGCGCGGCGGTCGTGGGCGTGCACCAGGTGCGGGCCCCAGTCGTCGATCCGGGCGAGCAGCGCACGGGCCGCGGTGACGTCGGTCTTGTCCCCCACCCCGGACTCGGTGAACACCTCGGCCGGCACGCCGGGGCCCCGGGCGGGCCGCGGGCCGAACACCCGGACCGTGGCGGCGCCGGTGCGGTGGAGCTCGCGGGCCAGCGTCAGACACACCTCGACCGGGCCGCCCCGGTCCTGGGTGAGGACGAACGCGACCCGCGGCGGCCCCGCGGGGCTCACTGGGCGCCCCGGTACTCGCCGGGCATCGCCGACGCGGGCAGCGGGGTGTCCGAACGCGCCCCCAGGAACCACACACCGCTGGCGCCGTCGGACTGGAAGGGCTCCGGGATGACCCGGTCCAGCAGACGCAGCCAGGACAGCGCCAGCCGCACCGCCCGCCCGGCGGCGCGGGAGCGGGTCAGGCCGGTCGCGACGGCACCGATCGTCCAGATCAGCTGCACGCCGGGCCCGCCGACCACCCCGGACCCGATGCGGTCGAAGTCGCGGAACAGCCAGCGGTGGCCGGACTCGGTGAACCGGGTGAAGTCGTAGGGGCCCTCGTGGACCTGCTGCAGGAACGGCGTCTCGGCGTAGACGAGACCGCCCGGGACGAGCACGCGGTGGATCTCGGCGACGACCGTCGCCGGATCGAGCACGTGCTCCAGCACGGCCTGCACCACCACGCCGTGCACGACGCCGGCGGCGAACGGGATGCGGTGCCCGTCGGCGACGAACTGCACGTGCGGGCTCGCGTAGATGTCGAAGGCCAGGACCTCGACGCCCGCGTCGGAGTAGAGCCGGTCCGCGCCGTTGCCGATCTCCCCGCCCCCGACGACGAGCACCGTCGGGCGGGGGTGCCGGGCGCGGAGCCGGTCGAGGAACACGTCGAGGTTGCGACGGGTGCCGCCGTCGGGGTTGGTGATCCGGCGCAGGTTCCGGCGCAGCGCGGCGAACGCACCGTGTCCCCGGTCGATCTCGCTGGCGGCGCCGCCGGCGAGCAGCCGGTCCCGGTCGAGGACGCTGGTGGCGAAGTCGACGTACACCGGGGTCTCGCCGACGTGGAGCGGCTCGTCGGGCCACTCGACGAACGCGCTCAGCCGCTCTGCGGGTGCGAGCATCTCCCCACCTCCGGGTCGGTCGGGCGGGCCCCGTCGTCCGGGGCGTCGCGCAGTCCACCGCGCAGGTCGCGCAGCAGGTCGAGGTTGGTCACCGCGGCGACGGCGGCCACCGTCACGACGACGACGGTGCCGGCCGCCAGCAACGCGGGCACCGAGGCCGGGTCGTCGGCCCCCGCGGCGCGGACGGCGAGGTCGGCGAGCTCGCCCGCGGCGAGCGCCGCGGCCAGCCCGCCCACGGTCCGCAGCACCGGCCACGGCCGGGGGAGGCCACCGGCCCGGTACAGCACGAGCAGCGCGGGCGGGACCACCAGCCACACCGCGACGAGCTGCGCCCAGGCCGTCGCGACGACGCCGTGGGGGACCAGCAGCGCCAGCCCGGCGACCAGCAGTGCCAGGTGCGCGAGCTGCAGCAGCAGGTAGGCACCCGGCCGGTCCACGGCCCGCACGACCTCCTGCAGCACGTACTGCAGGCCGAAACCGAGGCCGTACCCGCAGAGCACGACGAGCACCGGGGCTGCCGGGGCCCAGCGGCCGTCGAGCACGACGATCCGCTCGGCGAGCAGGGCGAAGACCACGTAGGGCACCCCGGCGAGCACGAGCAGGGCCCGGACGAATCGGGTGACCGCGGGCCGTAGGTCCCGGCGCTCGCGGCGCAGCCGGGCGTACACCGGGAACGACACCGCACCCAGCACCAGCGACACCATCACGTACGGCGCCCAGGCGATCCGGAAGCCCAGCGAGTACACGCCGACCGCGTGCGGGCCGAGCGTGCGGGACACGGCGAGGTAGTCGACGTTCACCAGCAGCACCGCGACGACCGCGCCCGGGCCGACGACCCGGGTCCAGCGCAGCGCCTCGGCGGCGGCCGCGGTGTCCCAGCCGGGACGGATCCGCACCCCGGCGGCGATCCCGAGCAGCGGCAGCGCCACCGCACCGGCGAGCAGACCGACCGGCAGCGACAGCGCACCGAACCCGCCCGCCGCCAGCGACACCGCGAGCACCGAGGCGACCAGCGCGGACCCGACGTCGGGGACCAGCCGGCGGCGGAACTGCAGGTTCCGGTGCATGAGCCCCATCTGCACGCCACCGGCCGCGGTGAACGGCAGCGACAGCGCCGCGATCCGCACGAGCGGTTCGGCGTCGGGCGCGCCCAGCGCCGCCGCGACCGGGGCGGCGCCGAGCAGCCCGGCCAGCGCCAGCAGCACCCCGATGCCGACCGAGATCGTCATGAGGACGCCGGCCATCGCATCGGGGTCGCGGTCGGTGCGGGCGACGATGTCGAACACGCCCATCGACTGCACGACCTGCCCGACGCCAACCAGCGCGACGGCGACGGTGACCAGGCCGAGCTCGGACTCGGTGAGGAACGCGGCGAGCACGACCGTCAGGACGATCTGGCTGCCCTTGGCCAGCAGGTTGACCAGGCCGAGCCACAGGGTCCCGCGGGTGGCGCTGCGGGCGAGGCCGGAGGCGGACCCGGTGTCGGCCCCCGCGTCGGCCCCGGTCGGGGTCACGGTCATCTCAGGACACGACGGCGGCGAGCACCCGGGTGCCCGGGCGCAGCGAGCGGACCACCGCGTCGAGGTCGGCCCCGTCGGCGGCCCGGTCGACGACGAGCACGAGCGACTCGTCGGCCCGCCCGCCCGCACGGCCGCCGGGTTCCCGGGCCAGGTCGGCCTGCAGAGCGAGCACCGCGTCGGCGACGCCGGACGATCCGGCGGCGACCCGGACCGGGCCGCCCGCGGCGCGGGCCAGCACGAGCAGGCGCTCGCCGGCGTCGGGGTCGCGGGCGCTCAGCACCGGGACGATCCCGTGCCCGGCCGCGACCAGCGCCGAGAGCACCGAGCGGCGCACGTCCCCGCGGCGGGCACGCATCCGGCCGACCAGCACCACGGCGGTGCCCAGCCCGGCGAGCGTCCCGGCGATCAGGCCCAGCCCGACGCCGAGCGTGAGGTCCGGGCCCTCCTCCAGCAGGGTGGCCTGCCGGTCGAGGACCCGCAACGTGCCGGCCGGGGCGAGGAGGTCGGCGGCGGCGACGCGTCCGGCGAAGGCCTCGGCCAGGCGCGCGGCGAGGTCCGGAGACCCTGCCGAGACCGACACCCGGGCCACACCGGAGCCGGCGAGCAGCTCCACCGACACGTCGTCGGCCAGCTCGGTGGGGGCCGGGGAACCGGGCACCGCGGCGGCGACGGCGTCGAGGGTCGACGGGGAGGTCACCAGGTCCGCGATCGAGGGCATCGCCAGGGTGACGACCTCGCCGTAGCTGGTGGACACCCCGGACTCACTGATCAGCGCGGAGCCGGTGGAGCCCGAGGGCAGGGCAAGAAGCCCCACCCGCCCCTCCCAGCGGCCGGGCAGCACCGCGAACACCCCCGCGACGAGCGCAGCCACCAGCAGGCCCACGAGCACCGCGACCGCGGCGACGCGCAGCCCCGGGCGGCGTGGCCCGGCGGCCGTGGCCGTGCGGGTGGGCGGCGGCGGGGCGGGGTCCACGGGCGTCGTGCCCGGGACGTACCGATCGCGCACCACACCGTTCGACCTGCTCACCGCGTTCCTCCCCCACCGGGCGGTCCTGTCGATCTCCCGGCTTCCCCTGACTCGTTCCCGGCCGTCGATCCGTTTCCCGGAGCCGTCTCCGGCGGGGATGACATGGGCCACTGACCAGCGGCCAGCTCGGCGACGAGCCCGGCGACCCGGGCCGTCATCCGGCTCCGGTCGAACAGCTCCTCGGCCCGGGCGCGGGCCGCCCGGCCCTCCCCGGCGGCCAGGCCGGGCGCAGCGAGCCGCAGGGCGATCGCGGCGGCGAGCGCGGGCACGTCGCCGGGCGGGACGGTCCGCCCGGCCGGTCCGACCGCCTCGGCCATCCCGGTCACCGCGAAGCCGACGACCGGTCGAGCGCTGGCCATCGCCTCCAGCGCCACCAGCGGCATGCCCTCCCATCGCGACGGCAGCACCACGACGTCCGCGGCCCGGTGGTACGGCGCGGGGTCGGTCGTCGGCGGGTGCAGCAGCACCGAGTCCCGCAGCACCGGGTCGGCGGCGCAGCGTGCCCGCAGCGCGTCGGCGGCCGGTCCGTCGCCGACGACCAGCAGCCGCGCACCGGGAACCCGCGCACGGACCGACGGCCAGGCGTCGAGCAGCAGGTCCTGGCCCTTCTGCTCGGTGACCCGGCCGAGGCACAGCGCCCACGGCCCCGGTCCGAGGCCGAGCACGGTGCGGGCGTCGTCCGGCCCGCCCGCGGTGAACCGGTCGAGGTCGACCCCGTTCGGGACGACGACCGCGGCACCGCCGATCCCCGCCGCGCGGCCGGTGGCGAGCTCGTCGGCGGAGACGCACAGCAACAGTGAGGTCCAGCGGGCTCCGACGCGTTCCCAAGTCCGGGCGGCGCGGGCGAAGGGCCCGGCGACGGCGTCGAAGGACCAGGCGTGCGGCTGGACGATCGTCGGGACCCGCCCGCGGACGGCGAGCCGCCCGGCCAGCCCGGCCTTCGACGAGTGCAGGTGCACGACGTCCGGTGCGGTGCGGGCCACGATCCGGGCGAGCGCGCGGACCTCCGCGAGGACCGACCGGCCGGGCGAACGGGTCGCCTGCCAGGTCCGTACCGGCACCCCGGCACCGCGGGCGGCGTCGGCGAGCGGACCGTCGGGACAGGCGAGGCGGACGTCCCAGCCGCGGTCGTGCTGGTCGGCGCACAGCGTGCGCACGACGGCGGCCACCCCGCCGTCGACGGGCTGGCTGACATGCAGGACGCGCGGGGGTCGGCTCATCGGGACTCCGCGGGGTGCGGTCGGTGGAGGCGTGGAGGGCTCAGTGGACGGAGGCGAACACGACGATGTTGTCGGTGTAGGAGCGGACGGCACGGTCGAACGACCCGCCGCAGGTGATCAGCCGGAGCTGGGCGTTGGCGGTGCCGCCGTAGACCTCGGCGGCGGGGAGGGCGTCCTTCGGGTAGGTCGCGACTCGGTCGACGGTGAAGGTGGTCCGCTTCCCGTCGGTGCGCGGGACGATGATCTGCGCGCCGACCGGGATGTCGCGCAGCCGCCAGAACACCGCGGGCCCGGCGACCGAGTCGACGTGCCCGACGATCACCGCTGGACCGGCCTGGCCGGGCCGGGGACCGGCGGCCCACCAGCCGATCCGGCCGGAGTCGACCGGGGCGCCGAGCGTCCCGTCCGGGCCGACGACCAGCTGCTCCGGTGCGCCGGCGGTCAGTCCGATCGCGGGGACCACCAGCCCGGACGGCGGAGCGACCGGACGCGCGGCCCGGGCCCCGGTCGTCGCGACGGCGGCGGCGCGGGTCGCCTCCGGGGCGGACGGCCCGGTGACCGAGGCGGCGGTGACCACCGGCGGCGACGACGGCCCCGGCTCCGCCGCCGGGGTCAGCACCGGGACCAGCGGCAGCGCGAGCACCGCGGCGGCGACGACGGCCCGGACCGCGGGCCCGCCCGGGGTACGGGCGACCCCGGCGCGCGCGGACACGCCCACCCCGTACGCCGCCGCGCGCAGCCGCCGGACCGGCCCGGGCGGGGTCCGCAGTGGCGGGGTCCAGGCGGGGGCGGTCGGCGTGCGCAGCGGCGCCCGCCAGGGCAGGCCGGTCGCGTCGAGCCAGGTCGGGTCGGGGGTTCCGTCGGGACGGGTGCCTTCGGTGCGGGTGCCCTGGGTGCGCGGCCCGGCCACCGTTCAGCCCCTGCGGCGGGCGGCGCGGAGCACCGAGGTCCCGTAGACGAGGACGGGCGCCGCGAGCAGGCACAGCGCCAGTGGCAGCACGCCAGGGCCGTCGTCGTCCGCCGTGCCGCCGGCACCGGCGGGGACGCCGCCGCGGGGCAGCGGCGCGCCGTCGTGAACGACGGCGGGCGCTGCGCCGACCGGCAGGCCGGGGGTGTCGGTGATCGGGTGCGCCGCGAGCGCCCCGCCGGGGCCGCCGGTCACGACGACCGTGGTCACCGACCCGGCGCCGACCGGGAGCTGCGCGGCCTCGGTCGCGGCGCCGGAGGACAGTCGGACGTCCCAGGTGCGGGCCGCGACGGTCGCGTACTCGGTGACGGCGCCGTAGGCGAGGTCGGTCGCCAGCCGGGGGCCGCCGACCGCGAGGGCCTGCAGCGGGGTGGGCGTCCGGGCACCCTTGACGACCCGGACCCGGCCGGAGCCGGCGGCGGGCGCGGTCAGGTCGTCGGTGACGAGGTCGCCGCGGACCTGCCCGGAGCCGGTGTCGAAGAAGAACAGCGACTGCGCGGTGCCGGGCGCGATCTGCAGCCCGGCCGCCAGCGGGGCGGGCGCGGACGGGTCACTCCCGACCGGGCGCATGGTCACCGTGTACCGACCCGGGACGAGCCGCAGGTAGCCGGTGACGTCGCCGTAGGCGGCGTCACGGGCGACGGTCTGCTCGGTGGAGCCTGCACCGTCCGGGCCGGAGATCGTCGCGACGACGGCGCGTGTCCCCGGCGACAGGTGACCGAGCCGCAGCTGCCCGACCGGCTGCGCCGCGCCTGCGACCGGCGAGAACGCCAGTCCGGCCGCCACCGCGAGCAGGATCGTCCCCACGAGGACGGCGCCCCGTACACGCCCGGTCCGCACGTGCATCCCGCACTCCCTCGCCCCGTGGCCGGCTCGGTCACCGGACCCGCCGCATCACCGGATGCAACGATCTTCGGCCGGGCGAGGTTACCCACGATCAGGGGACGGCGGCGACCGTCGTGACCCTGTGTGCCCGACCGCGGACGAGCGGTTCACGCGGCGGCGGTCAACCACGGTTCCCAGGCCGGCAGCGGCTCCACGGCGAGCACCAGGACCCCGGCCCCGTTGCGGGCCGGCGGTGCCGGAGTGGTGCGCAGCGTCCAGCCGATCTCCTCGATCAGCCGGTCGGCCTTGCGGGAGTTGCAGGCCTTGCAGGCGGCGACGCAGTTCTCCCAGCTGTGCGCCCCGCCACGGCTGCGCGGGACGACGTGGTCGATGGTGTCGGCGCGTTTGCCGCAGTAGGCGCAGCGGCGGGCGTCGCGGCGCAGCACACCGGCCCGGGTCATGGGGACGACGCGGCGGTAGGGCACCCGGACGTAGCGGGACAGGCGCAGTACCGACGGGGCGGGGAGCGAGAGGGACTCGGAGCGGAACTCCGCCCCCTCCAACGCCTCCTGGAGGCACTCGGCCTTGCCGGAGAGCAGCAGGCAGATCGCACGTTTCGACGTGACGACGGCCAGCGGTTCGAAGCTGGCGTTGAGGAGCAAGACCCGGGACCCCGCCGGGATGCGAGCCGTGGTCGGCGGCTCGGTCCCCGGTGCCGGGACGGGATCGTCGGGGAGCGGGTCGACCGCTCTCAGGTCGCCAGGGACGATCATCTCGGCACCACTGGGGACGGGTTGTCGGTACGGCACGCGACCACCTCCGGAACGCACGAGGTCCGTGATGTAGTCGACCATACGGAAGCCCGGTTACGCGAGGGTGATAACGCGGCCTCGGGGAGGTGACCGCGCGGCGCGGGCGCCCCGGGACCGCACACCCGCCCGCCGGCGCCGCACGACGGCCCTCCGGGTCCGCGCGACCGTTCGTCGGATCGAACCAGATCAGGTCAGGACGACCGCCAGCACCCGCTCCCGCTCCGGAACGGCCGTGAGGACACCGGTGAGATCCTCGGTGCGGGTGCGCCGCGGGTCCGCGAGCGCCACGACCGCGCCGGGCCGCGCCGGACCGGCCACCGGACCGTCGCGCAGCGCGAGTGCCTCGGTGATGCGCCGGGCGTCGGTCTCCAGGCCGGGACCGGCCGGCACCACCCGGGTGCGGTCCGGCCCTGCCAGCAGCCGGATCCGGTCGACGAGCACCGGGTCCGCCGCATCCAGCACCGCGACCGGGCCGCGGCCCGCCGCGGCGACGGCCCGCAGCAGTCCCGACTGCGGGGTGGCACGTCGGCGGGGCAGCAGCGCCGCCCCCGTCACGACGGCGACGACGACCCCCGAGAGCAGCGCGAGCGCCGCGGCCAGCGTGGTCGAGGTGGCGACCGGGGTGACCGCGGCCCGGGTGTCGACCGGCACCAGCCGCCCGGCCGGGTCGAGGACGTCGGCCGCCACGACCTGGTCGGCGACGGCCTCGGCCAGCGCCTCCGCGCGGGCCGGATCGGGGTCGCGCACCGAGATCCGCGCCAGCCCCGAGGCCGGGACCAGCTCGACCGACACGGCGCGGCGCAGCTGCTCGGGGTCGGGACCGCCGGGCACCGCCGCGGCCGCCCGGCCCAGCAGCGACGGCCCGGTCACGATCTCGGGCAACGCGGGCAGGGCCAGCGAGACGACCTCGCCGTAGCTGGTGGAGACCACGGGGCGGGCCGGGTCCAGCGAGACGGTTGCTCCGACGTCCGGGCGGGCCACCAGCGTGACGCCGGCCTGCTCGGTGACCGGTCCGAGCGCGACGGCCAGCAGCACCGCGGCCGTCGTCGCGAGCCCGGCCAGGGCGGCGACGCCGGCCAGCCAGAACCGGCCGGGCCCGCCGGTGCCCGCGGCGCGGGCGTCGTGGAGCAGCGCGTCGTAGCCGGCGGCCAGCGCGGCCGGGGCGTGCTCGGCAGCCACCCGGGCCCGCCCGGCCGCGGCCAGTGCCGCGCGGCGGCGCGGGTCGGCCAGCCCGTTCAGCGCGGCGGCGACCGCGGCCGGGTCGCCCGGCGGTACGAGCAGCCCCGCCGCGGGTGCGTCGGCGCGCGGGCCGAGCGCCTCGCGGACCCCGTCGACGTCGGTGGCGACCACCGGGAGCCCGGCGGCCATCGCCTCCAGGACGACCATCGGCAGGCCCTCCCAGTCGCTGGTCAGCACGGCGACGTCGGCGGCGGCGAGCAGGGTGGGCATGTCGTCGCGGGCACCGAGGAACCGCACCCGGTCACCCAGGTCGGCGACGCGCTCCTCGAGCCCGGCGCGCAGCGGACCGTCCCCGGCGAGCAGCAGCACCGGCCCGCCCCGCACCGCGCGCCAGGCGTCGAGCAGCACGTCGTGGCGCTTCTGCGGGACCAGCCGGGCCGCGCACAGTGCGACGCCGACGTCGTCGGGCAGGCCGAGGGCACGCCGGGCGTCGGCCCGGGCGGGCAGCACCGGCGGGGTGACGGCGTTGCGCAACACCGCGATCCGGGTGTCGTGCAGGCCCGCGGCACGCAGCCGGTCGGCGACCGCCGCGGACACCGCGACCACGACGTCGGCGGCGCCCGACAGCAGCCGGGCCGCCGCCGGGTAGTCCTCGGCGGCAACGCCGTGGAACACCGTCACCAGCGTCGGCCGGCGGCGCCGGGTGTGCGCGGCGAGCCGGCAGACCAGCCCGACCAGCACGTTGTGGGCGAGCACGACGTCCGGGCGGTGCCGCCGGAGGGCGGCGGCCACGGCGAGGGCCCCGCGCAGGATCCCGACCGGGGTGCGGCGCACCAGCGGCATCGTCTCGGTGCGGTGACCCTGCGCGGCCAGCTCGTCGGCCCGCACCCCGCCCGAGGACAGGACCACGGTGTCCCAGCCGAGGCCGGTCCCGTGCCGGGCGAGGTCGGCGACGACGCGCTCCGCTCCCCCGGTCCCCATCTCGTTGACGACCTGCAGGACCTTCACCGGATCGCTCCCTCGCTGCGCAGGCCCACGGCGCAGGCCGCGGCGGTCAGTGCCCACAGGGGCATGTAGTACTGCTCGGACAGGAACGCCGAGGCGACGCAGACCGCGATGAGCGCGGTCTGCACGGCCAGCGGCAGCAGCCGCCCGGGGCCGGGGCCGGCGGCCCGGACCGCCCGCTCGGCCGACCACAGCGCCACCGCGATCATCCCGACGAAGCCGGCCAGACCGAGCACCCCGAGCTCGGCGGCGACCTCGACGTACATGTTGTGGGCGACCGGGGTCTGCTCCTCCAGCTCGGCGTTGTGGGAGGCCGCGAGGTAGTGCGAGCGGAACCCGCCGGGCCCGACGCCGAGCAGCGGTTGCTCGGGCAGCAGTGTGGCCGCCACCTCCCAGCGCAGCGCCCGGCTGTCGATGTTGGAGGCGGCGACCTGGTCCTTCTGGGAGAGCGCGCGGCCGACGTCGTCACCGAAGCCGGCGACCAGCCCGACCCCCGCGACCACGACGGCGACGGCGGCCGCGGCGAGCACCCGGGGCGCGATCGCCCCGCGCACCGTCAGCCACACCACGGCGACGACGAGCGCGATCATGCCGCCGCGGGACACGGTCACCGCCGCCCCCAGCACGAGCAGCACCAGCAGCACCCCGACCAGCACCTGCGCGGCCCGGGGTGCGCGCTCGCGCCCGTCCCGGCGCGGACGGCGCAGCCACAGCGCGAGCAGCAGCGGCACCGCCGAGACCAGCACGTAGGCCAGGTCGTTGGGGTCCTCCAGCGGCCCGGTCGCCCGCGGCGAGCCCTCGATGAGGAAGCTCCACAGGGCCCCGCTCGCGGCGACGGTCGCGCCGGCGACCGAGGCCCACACCGGCACCCGCACCGGGACCTCGCGGGAGCAGACGTCGATCAGCACGGTCACGGTGACCAGGAACGACACCCAGCGCTGGGCGTAGGTCATGGTGAAGGGGTCGCCGGCGTGCACCGCGGTCGAGGCGAGCACGGCCACGGCCAGCACGGCGAGCGGCACGTGGACCGGGTGGAAGCACGGCAGCCGGAACGGGCGCAGCCGGGCCACCAGCCACACGAGCACGAGCATCGCGGCGGGGAGCTTGGTGACGACGTCGTTGACGTCGAGCAGGTAGCCCTCGCAGGAGGCCACGCCCACGGTCAGGAACACGAGCCCCTGCAGCAGCCGGGCCAGTGGCGTGCGGGTGGCGATCTCCTGCACCAGCGCGGTGCCGGGCCGCGGGCCGGTGTCCCGCAGGACCACCGCGGCCGGTGCGGTCTGCTGCACCATCCGCCTCCGCCCGCCGTCCGACATGGTCCGTACGGCGGTGCATTCGGCCGTCCACCAGGGATCGTTACCCCTCGTGACGGAGATCGACGACACCACGGCGTAACGCCGGAGCTGCTCCGGTACGACGGTCACCCCAGCGACTCCGACAGAACGGACGAGAATGGGCCACCACCGTCAGGCACGTCCGCGGTTCAGCTTCCTGTCGACCGCGTACCGCACCGAGCACGCGGTGGCGGGGATGATCGGGTCGGTGCAGGCCCAGACCGACCCGGACTGGGAGCTCGTCGTCGTCGACAACGGGATGTCGGACGAGATGGCCCGGATCGTCGGTTCCCACGCCGAGCACGACCCGCGGATCGTGCTGGTCCGCCAGCCCAACCGGGGCGCCGCGGGCGGGATCAACCGCGCCTCGACCGAGTCCTCGGGCCGCTACGTCACCCTGCTCAACTCCGACGACCGGGTGCTGCCCGAGTTCTGTGCCCGGCTCGGCGACGTGCTCGACTCCCGCCCGGACCTCGCCGCCGTCACCTGCGACGCCTGGTTCACCGACGCCGCCACCGGGGCGCGGCTGCCCGCCTCCTACCTGGAGAACGCCGGGGCGCCGACGCCGGACCCGGAGCACGTGCTGACCCTGCCCGAGCTCATCGAGGGGCCGTGCCCGTACTACACCGGGGCGGTGCGCCGGGAGGTGTGGGACGCCCACGGCCACGTCGACGACGCCGGGGTGACCGTCGCGGACCGGCACCTGTTCCTGCGGATCGTCGCGGCGGGGCACCGGATGGTGACGCTGCCCGAGCGGCTCGCGAGCTACACCCAGGCGCCGCAGTCGCTGTCCCGCGGCGGGCCCGCGGTGCTGGCCGTGGAACAGGCCCGGGAACGGGCGGTCCGCACGGCCGCCGCAGGCTCGGACGACCCGGCCGTCGCCGCCGCCCTGGGGCGGGAGCTGCGCCGCAGCCGGCACCGCCGCGGTGTCGTCGGGGCCCGGGTCGCGCTGTTCGAGGGCGATCTCGCGACCGCCCGCGCCCGGGTCCGGGCGGCGGTGCGGGAGCGGACCGACCCGCGGACCCTCGCCGTCGCCGCCGCGGTGCTGCTCGCCCCGGGCGCGACCCGCCGGGCCTACCGCCGCTCCCGGGGCGGGGAGGTCCCGGCGCCGGTCGTCCCGGCGCGGGTCACCGACGCCGCGCGCTGAGCGCGCTCACCCGGTCCGGCGGGCCAGCACGACGAGCTTGTTGCCCCGGCCCATCCGCCGGAACAGCGCCTCCGCCGCGGGCCAGCCGCGCGCGAGCAGCCGGTCCACCGGGCCGGAGCCCTCGGCCCCGTGGTCGAAGGTGGCCTGCATCTTCGCCACCGGCGAGGTCATCCGGTGCACCTCGACGACGGTCACCCCGTGCGGCGCGAGGACCCGTTCCAGGCCCCGCTCGGTGAAGTAGATCTTGTGTTCCCAGTAGTACATGTTCTTGGCCAGGTCGACCCGCCCACCGGTGGCCCGGTGCAGCGCACGCACCAGTGGCCGCACCGGGAACGCGGCGTCCGGGGTCTCCAGCAGCACCCAGCCGCCGGGACTCAGCCGGGACAGCGCGTCGGTGAGGAACGGGCCGGGGTCGGCGACGTGCTCGATCACGTCCCAGAGGGTGACCACGTCGACCTCGGTGTCCTGCGCGGCGAGCTGCTCGGGGGTGAACACCGTCAGGCCGCGGGCGGCCGCGCCGGCCAGCGCGCGCTCGTCGACGTCGGACCCGACGGCGTCCAGCCCGCGGTCCCTCGCCCACGCCAGGAAGTTCCCGATCCCGCAGCCCACGTCGAGCACCCGCCCGCACCGGCCGGCCCGGTCCTCCAGCCGGTCGAACACGGCGGCGTAGCGCTGCTCGTAGCCCACCCGGACGGCCTCACCTGCGTAGACGTCGAACTTGTAGTCCTCCCAGTACTCCCCCGCCGTCGAACCGCCGGGGACCGGGTCGCGCAGGAACTCGGTGCCGCAGCCGGTGCAGCGCAGCAGCCGGTACCGCTCCTGGACGACGTGGCGGAGCAGCCGGCCCGGGGCGCCGCAGGCCGGGCAGGCGGCGGCACCGGCCGACCCGGTGCCGGACGTGCGCTCGGCGTGGTCGGCGTGGTCGGTGGTCATGGACGGCACCTCGTCTCGCGGCGGATCGTGCACCGCTGCGCTCGTGCCGGACCTGCCCGCCGTTACCCCCCGAGGGCGCCGATCACGTCCGCGAGGAGGTCGTCGGTGTCCTCCACCCCGCAGGACAGCCGCACCAGACCGTCCGGCACCGCGTCGCCCCACCGGGCCCGCCGGTCCGCGGCCGTGCGCAGTCCGCCGAAGCTCGTCGCCGAGTCGACCAGCGTCGCGGCGGCCAGGAAGTCCGAGACGGCGTGGGTGTCGGCCAGGGTGAACCGCAGGATGCCGTTCCAGCGCCGCATCTGGGTCCGGGCGAGCAGGTGCGACGGGTCGTCGGCCAGCCCGGGCCAGCGCACGTCGCGCACGCCGGGGGTCTCCCGCAGCGCGACGGCGAGCGCGCGGGCGTTCTCGGCCTGCCGGCCCAGCCGCAGGTCCAGGGTGCCGAGCCCGCGCAGCGCCAGCCAGGTCTCCATCGGCCCGGCGATCGCCCCGCCGCGGGTGCGGAAGGCGCGGACCCGCTCGTGGTGCACCGGGTCGGCGGCGGAGACGTGCCCGAGCAGCAGGTCGCCGTGCCCGGACAGTGCCTTGGTGTCGCTGGCGACGACCAGGTCGGCCCCCAGCGCGAGCGGCTGCTGCCCGAGCGGGGTGCACGTGGTGTTGTCGACGGCGACGACCGCCCCGGCCGCGTGCGCGGCGGCGGCGACCGCGGCGACGTCGCAGACCTCCAGGCCGGGGTTCGACGGCGTCTCCAGCATCACCAGCGCGGGCCGGTGCCGGGCGATCGCCGACGCCCAGTCGCCCGCGGTCGCGCAGTAGGCGACCGGCACCCCGAGCGGGGCGAGCTCCTCGTCGGCGAGCAGGCGTGCGACGTAGTAGCCGTCGCTGGGCAGCAGCACGCCGCGCCCGGCGCCGGTGAAGGCGCGCAGGACCGCCGCGACCGCGGCCATCCCGGACGGAAAGACCGTGCACGGCCCGCCGTCGAGCTCGCCGACGGCGGCCTCGAACTCCCGCCACGTCGGGTTGTCCGCGCGGGCGTAGAAGTCCGCGCCCTGGTCGGCCTCCTCCGGGCGTCCGAGGTGGTACGTACTGGTCAGCACCGGTCCGCGATGGATCGGGTCGCCCACGGCGTGGGCGTGCTGCTCCCCGCCGTGCACACAGCGGGTGCCGTCTCCGAGCATGGGGTTCACTCCGGTTTCGGGGCCCGGGAGATCAGTTCCTTGGCCATCTGGTGGGCGGTCATGCCCTCGTGGCAGACCCGGCGGACCGCGTCGGCGATGGGCAGCTCGACCCCGGCGCGCTCGCCGAGCTCGCAGATCGACAGGCAGGACTTCACGCCCTCGGCGACCTGGCCGTGGTTGGCCTTCTCCGCCTCGGCGAGGCTCGCGCCGCGCCCCAGCTGCTCGCCGAAGGTCCGGTTGCGCGACAGCGGGGAGCTGCACGTCGCCACCAGGTCGCCCATGCCGGCCAGGCCGGCGAAGGTCAGCGGTGAGGCACCGAGCGCCATCCCGAGCCGCGACATCTCGGCCAGCCCGCGGGTGATCAGCGACGCCCGCGAGTTGTCGCCCAGCCCCATCCCGGAGGCGACGCCGACGGCGAGTGCGATAACGTTCTTGCCCGCCCCGCCCAGCTCCGCCCCGACGACGTCGGTGTTGGTGTAGGCGCGGAAGTAGCCGGTCGCGCAGGCGGTCTGCAGCGCCACCGCGCGCTCGTGGTCGGAGCAGGCGATGACGGTGGCCGTCGGCTGCTCGTGCGCGATCTCGGCGGCCAGGTTCGGCCCGGACACGACGGCGAGCCGGCCCGGGCCGACACCGGTGACGTCGTCGATGACCTCGGTCATCCGCTTGAGCGTCCCCAGCTCGACGCCCTTGGCCAGGCTGGTCAGGGTGACCCCGGCCGGGACCAGGTCGCGCCACTGCTCCAGGTTGGCGCGCAGCGACTGCGACGGCACCGCGAGGATCACCGCGTCGACGCCGTCGAGGGCCTCGGCGGCGTCGTGGGTGGCGCGCAGCGTGTCCGGCAGCGCGACGTCGGACAGGTAGTCCGGGTTGCGCCGGTCGGCGTTGATCGCCTCGGCGATCTCGCAGCGGCGGGCCCACAGCCGCACGTCCCGGCCTGCGTCGCCGAGGACCTTCGCGAACGCGGTGCCCCAGCTGCCCGCGCCGAGCACGGCGACGCGCTGGATCGAGTGCACCGGCTCGTTGACCGGGCGCTCCCCGAACGACGGGGCCCCAGGGACGCTCATCGGCCTGCCTCGCTCTCCGGGCGTCGGCGGTAGAACTCCTCCGGCGCGTCCTCGTCGCGGACCTCGGCGAGCAGCTCCCGCACCCGTCCCATGATCAGGTCGGTGACCTCGCGCAGGACGTGGGCGTCCAGCGGGCGCCCGCGGTAGGCGCTCAGGTCCACCGGGTCCCCCGCGCGCAGCACGACGTCGGTGCGCGGCAGCGGGCGGAACTTCTTCTCGTAGCCGTTCAGGACCTCGCGGGTCCCCCAGTGCACCATCGGGATGACCGGCGCGTCCGAGGCCAGGGCCATCCGCGCGACGCCGGTGCGCGAGCGCATCGGCCACCCGTCGGGGTCCCGGGTGATGGTGCCCTCCGGGTAGATGATGACGATCTTGCCGTCGGCGAGCGCCTGCGTGCCCGCGGCGAGGCTCTGCTGGGCGTCGGCGGAGTCGCGGAACACCGGGATCTGGCCCGAGCCGCGCAGCACCGCGCCGAGCACCGGCACGTTCCACAGGCTGCTCTTGGCCAGGAAGCGCGGCACCCGGCCCGCGCTGTGGACGTAGGTGCCGGTGTGGATCGGGTCCAGGTGGGAGATGTGGTTGCCGACCAGCAGCGCACCGCCGCGGGCCGGGAGGTGCTCGCGGCCCTGGTAGCGCGGCCGGCCGGTGAGCCAGCCGATCGAGTAGAAGAACGGGACGGCGAGACCGACCCAGAATCCGCCCTTCTCGCGTGCCACCGGCGGCCTCCTCCTGCCCGCCGCTGCGGCGGGTCGTGGGGTCGTCGCGGATCGGGATGATCCGGATCTGATCCGTGGAGTCTCCCCACAGAGGCCCCACGGTGTCACGCGGGGTGCCAGACTGGGGCCGTGACCCTGCGGGTGGACCTGGTGGTACCGGTGAAGCCGCTGCCCCGCGCGAAGACCCGGTTGCGTGGCGCCGCCGACGGCGGGGTCGGCGATCTCGACGCGCACCAGCGGCTCGCGCTGGCCCTGGCCCGCGACACAGTGGCCGCCGCCGTCGCCGCGACGGCGGTCCGGCACGTGCTGGTGATCTCCTCGGACCCGGCGGTGGCGGTGGAGGTCGGCGCGCTCGGCGCCGAGGTCGTCACCGACCCCGGGCGCAGGCTCAACGGCGCGCTGCGCCACGGTGCCGCGCTGCTGCGCTCGCGCGACCCGCACGTCGCGCTGGGGGCGCTGCAGGCCGACCTGCCCGCACTGCGCCCGGCCGAGCTCGACGCCGCCGTCGCCGCGGCCGCCGTGCTGTTCGCCGGCGGCGCGACCCGCGCCTTCCAGCCCGACGCCCCCGGCGAGGGCACCACGCTGCTGCTCGTCGCCCCGGGGCAGGACCTCGACCCGCACTTCGGCCGCGGGTCGGCCGCCCGGCACCGCGCCTCCGGGGCCCGTCCGCTGCCCGGTGACCGTCCCGGTCTGCGCCGCGACGTCGACACCGCCGCCGACCTCGACGACGCCGTCGCCCTCGGGGTGGGGGCGTGGACCCGGGCCGTGGTCGACGCCCGGCACGGACCCCCCGCCGTACCCCGCCCACCCGGATGCCCCCCGCCGGGTGAGGCCGTCGCCCGACGGTGTGGCACACCACGTACGTGACGGTGTGGCAGACCACGTACGTGACGTCGTCGGCCGGGGCCGTGTCCCCGTGGACGGTTGCGGAGCGGTACGAAACAATCGTGACGTGAGCGACGACTCGGCGACCCCGGACGGACGGAACGGCACCTCCGCGCACCCGGGCGGCCGTCCCCGGACGGCGGCGCGCCGTGCCCCGCGGCCGGCGTCGCGGCGGTTGCACACCGCGAGCCGCAGCGTCGCCGACCAGGCACCGTCCGCGGAGATCCCGGCCCAGCAGCACGCGCCGTCGGGTCCCGCGGCGCCGCCCGCCCCGCCGGCCGCCACGCCGTCGCCGAGCCAGGGGGCGGCCCCGATCGCGCCGCCCGCGGGGGCGACCACCCCGGCGTCGACGATGGGCGAGCTGCTCCCCGAGGACCGGTACCTCAACCGCGAGCTGTCCTGGCTCGACTTCAACGCCCGCGTGCTGGCCCTGGCCGAGGACTCCAGCCAGCCGCTGCTGGAGCGCGCGAAGTTCCTCGCGATCTTCGCCTCCAACCTCGACGAGTTCTACATGGTCCGGGTCGCGGGCCTGAAGCGCCGCGACGAGACCGGCCTGTCCGTGCGCAGCGCCGACGGCCTCACCCCGCGCCAGCAGTTGGCCCGGATCACCGAGCGGAGCCGCGCGCTGTCGCGGGCGCACGCCGAGGTGTTCATGGACGAGCTGCGCCCCGAGCTCGACGCAGCCGGCATCCACCTGCGCAGCTGGGAGGACCTGACCGACGCCGAGCGCCTGCGCCTGTCGGACTACTTCACCGAGACGGTGTTCCCGGTGCTCACCCCGCTCGCGGTCGACCCGGCGCACCCGTTCCCCTACATCTCCGGGCTGTCGCTGAACCTGGCGGTGACCGTCCGTGACCCGGAGGGCCGGACCGAACGCTTCGCCCGGGTGAAGGTGCCGAACAACGTGCCGCGTCTGGTGTCGGTCGACCCGCCGGACACCGACACCCGCGCCGGGAACCGGCAGTGCACGTTCCTGCCGATCGAGGACCTCATCTCCGCGCACCTCGGTGACCTGTTCACCGGCATGGAGGTCACCGAGGTCCATCCGTTCCGGGTCACCCGCAACGCCGACCTCGAGGTCGAGGAGGACCGCGACGAGGACCTCCTGCAGGCCCTGGAGCGCGAGCTCGCCCGGCGCCGGTTCGGGCCGCCGGTGCGCCTCGAGGTGCTCGACACGATGTCCGAGCACGTGCTGGAGCTGCTGCTGCGTGAGCTCGACGTCGATCCCAACGACGTCGTCACCGTCCCCGGGCTGCTCGACCTCACCAGCCTGTGGCAGGTGCACGGGGTCAACCGCCCCGACCTGAAGGACGAGCCGTTCCGCCCCGCGACGCACCCCGCGTTCGCCGAGCGGGAGACCCCCCGCAGCGTGTTCGCGACGCTGCGCGAGGGCGACGTGCTCGTGCACCACCCCTACGACTCGTTCTCCACCTCGGTGCAGCGCTTCATCGAGCAGGCCGCCGCGGACCCGAACGTGCTCGCGATCAAGCAGACCCTCTACCGCACCTCCGGTGACTCCCCGATCGTCAACGCGCTGATCGACGCCGCCGAGGCGGGCAAGCAGGTCGTCGCCCTGGTGGAGATCAAGGCCCGGTTCGACGAGCAGGCCAACATCCGCTGGGCGCGCGAGCTGGAGAAGGCCGGCGTGCACGTCGTCTACGGCCTCGTCGGGCTCAAGACGCACTGCAAGACCTGCCTGGTCGTGCGCCAGGAGGGGTCGGAGATCCGCCGGTACTGCCACATCGGCACCGGCAACTACAACCCGAAGACCGCGCGGCTCTACGAGGACGTCGGCGTGCTCACCGCCGACCCGGCGATCGGCGCGGACCTCACCGACCTGTTCAACTCCCTCACCGGCTACTCGCGGCAGACCTCCTACCGGAGCCTGCTCGTGGCGCCGTACGGGATCCGCCGCGGCATCGTCCGCCGCATCGACGACGAGATCGAGGCGCACCTGTCCGGCGAGGCCGGCGCGCGGGTGCAGATCAAGGCGAACTCGCTCGTCGACGAGGCGATCATCGACGCCTGCTACCGGGCGTCGCAGGCGGGCGTGCCGGTCGACATCGTGGTGCGCGGCATCTGCGCGATCGTCCCCGGGAGGCCGGGGCTCAGCGAGAACATCACCGTCCGGTCGATCCTCGGGCCGTTCCTGGAGCACTCCCGGGTGCTGCACTTCGGCTCGGCCGACGAGTACTGGATCGGCTCGGCGGACATGATGCACCGCAACCTGGACCGCCGGGTCGAGGTGATGCTGCGGGTCGCCGACCCGAAGCTCGCCGACCAGCTCGGCGCGATGTTCGACTCCTGCCTGGACCCGGCGACGCGCTGCTGGACGCTCGGCCCGGACGGGACCTGGTCCCCGTCGCCCGCGCCGGGATCGGAGAACATCCGGGTCCGCGACCACCAGGTGGAGATGATGAACTCCCGGCGAGGGAAGAGCGAGGACTGATGCTCTCCGCGCAGTTCCGGACCGACGGGGCCGAGGTCGACCCGGCGGGGATCGCCGACGTCGTCGCGGCCGGGACGGTGCCGTGGCGCCGCGCGGACGACGGCACCGTCGAGGTGGCCCTGGTCCACCGCCCCCGCTACGACGACTGGTCCTGGCCCAAGGGCCACCAGGACCCGGGCGAGGCGCTGACGTCGACCGCGCTGCGCGAGACCGTCGAGGAGGCGCACCTGGAGTGCCGCCTCGGCGCGCGGCTCGGCCACACCGCGTACGACGTACCCGGCAAGGGCCACAAGGTCGTGCACTACTGGGCCGCCGAGGTCGTCCGCGACCCCGGCTTCACCGCCACCGACGAGACCGACGAGCTGCGGTGGCTGCCCCGCGACGAGGCCGACGCGCTGCTCAGCCGCCCGGCGGACGCCGACCTGCTGGACCGGCTCGACCAGGTGGGGCCGCCGTCGTCGACGGTGGTGCTCGTGCGGCACGCCAAGGCGGGCAACCGGGCCGCCTGGGAGGGCGACGACGACCTGCGCCCCCTCTCCGGCACCGGGTTCACCCAGGCCGACCGGCTCGCGGACTTCCTCGCCCGCTTCGGCCCGGACCGGCTCGCGACCGCCCCGCCGCTGCGCTGCGGCCAGACGATCGAGCCCTACGCACGGGCGTCCGGTGCGGGCGAGCCGGACGTGGAGCCGCTGCTGGGCGAGCACGGCTACTGGGTCTCGCCCGCCGACGGCCTGGCCCGCTTCCGCGCCCTCGCGGCGCAGCCCGGCGTGACGCTGCTGTGCAGCCAGGGCGGGGTCATCCCGGACGTCGTCGGGCACCTGCTGGCCGACGCGGGGCGGTCCCCCGACCCCGACCTGCCCTCCCACAAGGCCAGCACCTGGGTCCTGGGCTTCGGCGACGACGGCGCCCTGCTGTCGGCCGACTACTACCGCCGCCCGCCGGCCTGACCCGCCTCGCCGTCCCGCTCCTCCCGCCGTACCTGGCGCCGCGCCACCTGGCATCGGCCTGTGCGATCGCGAACGGGCGCACCGGTTCCGGCCCGGCGGACGTGGGCCGAGGTGCAGGGTGCACGGGTGGAGGAGCCGTTCCGGGGGTCGGACGCCGTCGCGCGCGGGATCGTCACGCCGGCGCGGCTGCGCGGGCCACGGTTCGTGCGTCTGTTCCCCGACGTGTACGCGTCCGCTGCGGTCCCCGTGACGCCGGTGCTCCGGGCCCGGGCCGCATCGCTCTACGCCGGGCCGCTCGGGGCGGCATCGGCCTACTCGGCGGCCGAGATCCTCGGCGCGTCCTGCGGACCGTGGGGTGCACCGGCCGAGCTCGTCGCGCCACGGCGGATCCGGCCCCGCCCGGACCTGCTCGCCCACCAGGGCGTCCCGCTCGAACCCGGGCTCTGCGACGGCGTCCGGGTCACCTCGCCCCGCGCCACGGCGTGGGAGCTGTGCCGGCGACTCGAACTCGTCGACGCCGTCGTCGCCCTCGACGCGCTCACCGCCCGGAGACGGGACCGGCCGGTGTTCGTCCCGCTGCGGGGCACACCGGCGCCCGAGCAGCGGAAGCTGTCCCGGATGCGGGCGCCGTGTCCCGGCTTCGACCCCGCCGACCTGCTGGTCCTGCGGGCGCTGTACCCGCACGTACGGGGCTCGGCCCGGCTGGACCGGGTCGTCGCGCTCGCCGACCCGCGTGCGGAGTCCCCGCCCGAGACCCGGCTACGGCTGCTGCTCGCACTCTCCGGGCTCCCGGTCCCGCAGGTCCAGTTCCCGCTCTACGACGACCGGGGCCGCTCCTGGGTGCGGTTCGACCTGGCCTACCCCGACGCCCTGCTGGCGATCGAGTACGACGGCGCGGAGCACGACGACCCGCTCGACCGCGTCCGCGACGCCCGCACCGCGGCACTGGGATGGCAGACCCTGCGGATCACCGCCGACGGCCTCACCCGCAACACCCGTCGCACCGTCGGGACGGTCCGTGCCCTGCTCGCCCAACGGACCCGCCTGGGTTCCCGCTGACCCCCACCGGCGCCGCGCACATCTCCCCGGCTCGGTCGGGCAGCGCCGCGAGGCAGGGGGCGAGCCGCACGCGACCCCACCGGCCTGGAACCGCCCGGCTGCCCGCACGCAGCTCGACCCGCCCACACCGGCGCGCTCGCCGGACCACCCCGAGCCCAGGGCGCACACCGACGGAAGCCCGTCGATCAGTACATGAGCGCTGTCCGCACCGGCTCGAACAGCACCCATGTACTGATCGACACGCGCAGGCAGCGCTGGGAGGGCGGGGCGGGGAGCGCCGCGGCTACTTCTCCGCGGTGGTCCTCCGTCGGGCCGACTTCTTCTCGGCAGCAGCCCCCTTCTTCGCGGAAGCGGCCGGCTTCTTCTCCGGGGCAGCTGCTGTCCCCGCCGGGCCGGCCGTCTTCTTCGCCGGAGCGGCCGCCTTCTTCCCGGGGGCGGCTCCGTCAGCAGGAGTGGCTGCGGCGGCCGGAGCGGCGGCCGCGGCCCGCTCCGCGCGGCGCGGGGCGCTGGTCGCGTTCGCGGCGGCGGCCTCGCTGGCGGCCACCCGTTCCTTGAAGGCCGCGCCCGGCCGGAACGACGGCACCACGGTCTCCCCGACGGGCACCGTCTCCCCGGTGCGCGGGTTGCGGGCGGTGCGAGGAGCGCGTCGACGCGGCTCGAACACCCCGAACCCGGTCAGGGTGACGGTCTCACCGCGGCCGACCGCGTCCACGATCACATCGACCATCGCGTCGACGGCCGCCGTGGCGGCACGACGGTCTCCGAGCCGGGCGGTCAGCGCGTCGACGAGCTGAGCCTTGTTCATGGTCACGAAAGGTAGGGCTGCGCCCTGCCGCGCACCAGATCCGGGCGCGAGTCCAGGTCGCATACCCTCCATTAGTACAGGTCCGAACGGGTGACCACCACGCCTTCTGTCAGGTCATGGTGACCACCCGTGTTCGGTTCAGGCCAGGGTGCGTGGCATCCGGGCGGGCCGGGTTCCCTCGAACGCGGTGATGTCGGCCTCGTGCCGCAGCGTGAGTCCGATGTCGTCGAGGCCCTCGCGCAGCCGCCACCGGGCGTAGTCGTCGATCTCGAACGGCACGGTCAGGTCGCCGGCCTGCACGGTCTTCTCACCGAGGTCGACGGTGACCTGCGTGCCGGGCTCGTTCTCCAGCTTCTTCCAGAGCAGCTCGACGTCGGGCTGGGCGACCTGGGCGGCCACCAGACCGGCCTTCGCCGAGTTGCCGCGGAAGATGTCGGCGAACCGCGAGGAGATGACGACCCGGAAGCCGTAGTCCATCAGCGCCCAGACGGCGTGCTCGCGCGAGGACCCGGTGCCGAAGTCCGGTCCGGCGACGAGGACCGACCCGCGGGCGTAGGGCTCGGTGTTGAGCACGAACGACGGGTCCTGGCGCCAGGCCGAGAACAGACCGTCCTCGAAGCCGGTGCGGGTGACCCGCTTGAGGTAGACCGCCGGGATGATCTGGTCGGTGTCCACGTTGGACAGGCGCAGCGGCACGCCGATCCCGGTGTGGGTCTCGAACTTCTCCATCAGTCCAGGTCCTCCGGGCTGCTCAGGGTGCCGCGCACGGCCGTCGCGGCCGCGACGAGCGGCGACACCAGGTGGGTACGACCGCCCTTGCCCTGCCGTCCCTCGAAGTTGCGGTTCGAGGTCGACGCGCAGCGCTCGCCGGGCGCGAGCTGGTCGGGGTTCATGCCCAGACACATCGAACAGCCCGCCGAGCGCCACTCCGCGCCGGCGTCGAGGAAGACCTTGTCCAGCCCCTCCTCCTCGGCCTGGAAGCGGACCCGCATCGACCCCGGGACGACGAGCATCCGCACGCCCTTCGCGACCGTGCGCCCGTTCAGCACATCGGCCACCGAGCGGAGGTCCTCGATCCGGCCGTTGGTGCAGGACCCGACGAAGACCGCGTCGACGGGCACCTCGCGCAGCGGGGTCCCGCCGGTCAGGCCCATGTAGGACAGCGCCTTCTCCACCGCGGCGCGCTCGCCGTCGTCGGCGATGGCCGCCGGGTCCGGCACGGACTCGCCCAGCGGCAGGCCCTGCCCGGGGTTGGTGCCCCAGGTGACGAACGGGGTGAGCTCGTCGGCGTCGATGTGCACGACCCGGTCGAACTCCGCGCCGTCGTCGGTGCGCAGGGTGCGCCAGTCGGCGACCGCGGCGTCCCAGTCGTCGCCGGCCGGGGCGTGCTCGCGGCCCTTCAGGTAGGCGAAGGTCGTCTCGTCGGGGGCGATCATGCCCGCACGGGCACCGGCCTCGATCGACATGTTGCAGATCGTCATCCGGGCCTCCATCGAGAGGTTCTCGATGACGTTGCCCCGGTACTCCAGCACGTGGCCCTGGCCACCGCCGGTGCCGATCTTCGCGATCACCGCGAGGATGACGTCCTTGGAGGTGACGCCCGGACGCAGCGTGCCGTCGGAGCTGGTCACCTCGATCGCCATCGTGCGGAACGGCTTGAGCGGCAGCGTCTGGGTGGCGAGCACGTGCTCGACCTCGGAGGTGCCGATGCCGAAGGCCATCGCGCCGAACGCGCCGTGGGTGGAGGTGTGGGAGTCCCCGCAGACCACCGTGGTGCCCGGCTGGGTCAGACCCAGCTGCGGGCCGACCACGTGCACGATCCCCTGCTCGGGGTCGTTCATCGGGTGCAGCCGGACGCCGAACTCCGCGCAGTTGCGCCGTAGGGTCTCCACCTGGACCCGCGACACCTCGTCCGCGATCGGGGCGAGCACGTCGAGGGTGGGGACGTTGTGGTCCTCGGTCGCGATGGTGAGGTCCGGGCGCCGGACCGGGCGGCCGGCGAGCCGGAGCCCGTCGAACGCCTGCGGACTCGTGACCTCGTGCACCAGGTGCAGGTCGATGTAGAGCAGGTCGGGCTCGTCACCCTCGCCCTTGCGGACGAGATGCCGGTCCCAGACCTTCTCGGCCAGCGTGCGCGGCTTGTCTGCGGTGGTCACGCCCGCCTCCCTCTGTGATCTGATCGCGGTGGACTTCCCAGATCGTGGGAAGTTAGTATCGGAACGTGGGACAGTCTAGCGGGATCGGCGTGCTCGACAAGGCCGTGGGGGTTCTCCGGGCGACGGCGGAGGGGCCGTGCGGCCTGGCGGAACTCTGTGAGCGCACCGGGCTGCCCCGGGCGACGGCGCACCGGCTCGCCGTCGGCCTGGAGGCACACGGGATGCTGCTGCGCACCCCGGACGGGCGCTGGCACCCCGGCCCCACCCTCGGCCAGCTCGCCGGTGGGCGGCCGGACCCGCTGCTCGATGCCGCGGCCGCGGTCCTGCCCCGGCTGCGCGACATCACCGGCGAGAGCGTTCAGCTCTACCGACGCGACGGGATCCACCGGATCTGCATCGCGCATGCCGAGCCGCCGTCCGGGCTGCGCGACACCGTGCCCGTCGGCTCCCGGCTGCCGATGACCGCGGGCTCGGGGGCCAAGGTGCTCGCCGCCTGGTGCGACCCGGCCACCCAGCGCCTCATCCTCGCCGACGCCAGCTTCTCCGAACGCGTCCTCGTCGACGTCCGCCGCCGCGGCTGGGCACAGAGCGTCGCCGAACGGGAGGCCGGTGTGGCGTCAGTGTCGGCCCCGGTGCGCGACGCGGCGGGCCAGGTCGTCGCCGCGGTCTCGGTGTCGGGACCGGTGGACCGGATCGGGCGCCGGCCGGGGGTCCGCTGGGCCGCCGACCTGCTGGCCGCCGCGGACGCCCTGCAGCACCGGCTCGTCTAGGTGTGATGTCCGGGGAGCGTCCCCTGCCGAGCCGCACCCCCTGCCACGTCCCGAGTCGGTCGAGGTCGCGGTTCCGGGCTCCACTACCGTGTGGTGGTCCGGCACCGGGCCGGACCCTTCGGACATGGTCGGCACACCGGGGAGACGATGGGTTACCTGCTGGGCATCGACGTCGGCACCACTCGAACGGCGGCCGCGGTCATCCACGCCGGCACCGTCGAGATGGTCACGCTCGGTGACCACTCGGTCGACATCCCGTCCGTGGTCTACGTGGCGCCGGACGGCGGGCTGCTGTTCGGCGAGGCCGCCGAACGCCGCGCCCTGACCGAGCCGGACCGCGTCGCACGCGAGTTCAAGCGGCGCATCGGCGACCCGACGCCGATCCCGCTGGGTGAGCAGTCCTTCGCCCCCGAGCAGCTGTCCGCGCTGCTGGCCGAGCACGTCGTCGACGTCGTCGCACGCACCGAGGGCGGCGCACCCGACCGCATCGCGGTGACCCACCCGGCGTCCTGGGGCATGCACAAGTGCGACCTGTTCGCCGCTGCCCTGGCCGAGCGCGGCCTGACCGTCACCTTCCTCACCGAGCCGCAGGCCGCCGCCCTGCACTACGCGACGAACGAGCGGGTCGAGCCCGGCGCGACGGTCGCCGTCTACGACCTCGGCGGCGGGACCTTCGACGCCGCCGTCGTCCGCAAGGAGGCCGCGGGCGGCGGGTTCACCCTGCTCGGCAGGCCCGAGGGCGTCGAGCAGCTGGGCGGCGCCGACTTCGACCAGGCCGTCGTCGACCACGTGCGCGACGCCGTCCCGGCCGCCTTCGAGGGCCTCGACGAGACCGACCCGAACGCGCTGTCCGCGATGGCCCGGCTGCGCCGCGACTGCCGCGAGGCCAAGGAGGCCCTGTCGGCCGACACCGAGGTCTCGATCCCGGTGTGGCTCGGCGAGGTCCGCACGACGGTGCGCCTGCACCGCAGCGACTTCGAGGAGCGCATCCGGCCCCGCCTGGAGGAGTCGGTCGAGGCGTTGCAGCGCGCGATCGCCTCGGCCGGGCTGGCCGCCGCCGGGCCGTCGGTGGTGCTGCTCGTCGGCGGGTCCTCGCGGGTCCCGCTGGTCGCCGAGCTGGTCTCCACCGGCCTCGGACGTCCCGTACAGGTCGACGCGGACCCGAAGAACACCATCGCGAAGGGCGCCGTCGTCGCGCTCGGGCCGCCCGACCCCGTGCCCGGCACCGGCTCGGGCGGGTTCGGCACGGTGTCGACGAGCAGCGGTCCCGCGCTGGCCCCCGACCCCGGCCCGCTGCCCTGGGAGAACCCGGACCCGGTCACCGACCGGATGCCGACCGGCGGTACGACCCAGCTCGACGGCGACCGCACCGCCTACCTGGAGAGCGCCCGCGCCGACCCGCCCACCGACCGCCTCCCCGTCGTCCCGCCGGTGGGCTACGACCAGACCGCCGTGCACGGCTACGGCGGGTACGGCGGTTACGACGACGGCGAGACCACCATCGCCCCCGGGCCGGCACCCGTCCGCCGCTCCCCCGCGCTGCTCATCGGCGCCGGCGGGGTCGTCGCGGCACTGGCCGTGCTGGGCACGGTGTTCTTCTGGCCGCAGGACCGCACGATCAGCAACGCGACCCCCGAGCTGCCGGCGATCCCGACGACGACCCAGGCCCCGCCCCCGACGACCGTCGAGGACGAGCCGGTGCGGGAGCCGCAACGGACCCGGGAGCGGCCGACCGAGGCCGACCCGACGACGACCGACGCCCCCGCCCCGCCGCCGCCACCGGTCGTGACCACCACGACGTCGGCTCAGTCGCCGAGCCCGACGTCCTCGTCGTCCTCGACGCCGCCTCCGCCGAACAGCTCGACGCCCAACCCGCCGGAGGGGAACCCGGTCCCGCCGGGCACCTGAGCCCACCGGCAGATCGACAGTCCGAATTGATGAATCCGGACTGTCGACCTAGCGTGGGTTGCATGCCGCAACCACCTACGGGGACCGCCGCCTCCACTGCTCGCGCGGTCCGGATCGGCGTCGGCCGGCTGCGCCGCCGCATGCGCGAGCACTACGACCGCGACCAGCTGACGGCGTCGCAGATCGCGCTGCTCGGCCGCCTCGACCGCGGTGGCCCCAGCACCGCCGCCGCACTCGCCGCCGCCGAGGGCGTCCGCCCGCAGTCGGTCGCGATGTCGATCGCCGCCCTGGAGGAGCGGGGCATGGTCGAGCGACGCCCGGATCCGTCCGACGGGCGCCGGCAGATCGTCTCGGCCACCGACCTCGGCCGGCGGTTCACCGCCGACGCCCGGTCCGCCGGCGAGGACTGGCTCGCCGGGGCGCTCGCCGACCGACTCAGCGCCGACGAGCTGCGCACCGTCGACGAGGCCATGCGGCTGCTGGAACGGGTGACCGAGCGATGACTCCGCGCCGGGGCCGCCGTACCGGGCCGTCCACGTTCGACCGCCGGCTGCTCCTCCCCATGATCGGTGGGGCCGTGCTGAACCCGGTGAACTCGTCGCTGATCGCGGTCGCGCTGGTGCCGATCGGGCTCGCCCTCGGCGCCCCCGCGACCGAGACCGCCTGGCTGGTGTCCGGGCTCTACCTCGCGACCGCGGTCGGCCAGCCGGTCACCGGACGCCTGGTCGATCTGTACGGCCCGCGTCCGCTCTACCTGGCCGGCGCCGTGCTGGTCGGTGTCGGCGGGGTCCTGGGGGCGCTCGCCCCGGGCATCTGGTGGCTGGTCGCGGCGCGGGTCGTCATCGGGCTCGGGACGTGTGCGGGCTACCCGGCGGCGATGGCGCTGATCCGCGGCGAGGCCGACCGCACCGGCACCGACAGCCCGGAGGGCGTGCTGACGGTGCTCTCGATCGCGACGTCGACGATCGCCGTCGTCGGGCCGAGCCTGGGAGGTCTGCTCCTCGGGGTCTCGGGCTGGCGGGCGGTGTTCGTGGTGAACGTCCCGCTGGCCCTGCTGTGCCTGGTGCTCGGTGCAGTGCGGCTCCCCCGTACCCGGGTCGCCCACCGCGGCGTGCGGGCCGCGCTGCACCGGGTCGACCCGCCGGGCATCGCGCTGTTCGCGGTCACCACCGTCGCGCTGTTGCTCGCCCTGCTGCACCCCGACGCCGGCGCGGTCGCCCCCGCGCTGGTGGCCGTCGCCGCCGGGGCGGGACTGGTGGTGCGCGAGCTGCGGACCCCCGAGCCGTTCCTGGACCTGCGGGTGCTCGGCGGGAACCTGCCGCTGCTGCTGACGTTCGTCCGGGCGCTGCTCACCGCGACCGTCTCCTACTGCGTGCTCTACGGCTTCACCCAGTGGCTGGAGCAGGGCCGCGGGCTCACTCCGGCGACGGCCGGGCTGGTCCTGCTGCCGATCTTCGTCACCGGGATCGGGGTGACCGCGCTGACCGGCAGGCGGCGCGCGATCCGGGGCAAGCTGCTCGTCGGCGGGGTGGCGCAGGTGCTGCTCGCCGCGCTGCTGTTCGCCCTCGGGCCGGCCAGCCCTGTCTGGGTCATCGTCGTGGTCGCGCTGCTCGCCGGGCTGCCGCAGGGCCTGAACAACCTCGCTGTGCAGAACGCGGTCTACCGGCAGGCCGACCCGGAGCGGGTCGCGTCCTCGGCCGGGCTGATGCGCACCTTCTTCTACCTGGGCGCCATCGCCGCCTCGGCCGCAGGCGGGATCGCCTTCGGCGGTACGGCGGGCGACGGCCTGCCCGTCCTCGCGGCGGTGATGCTCGTCGCCTCGACGCTGTTCGTCCTGCTCACCCTCGCCGACCGTTCACTGGCCCGGCTCACCGGACCGGAAGGAGCACCGTCGTGACCGACCGGCTCCCCGGGCTGCTGGGTGCGGCCCGGCCCGGACACGACGAAGGCCCCGCTCCGGAGAGCGGGGCCTTCGTGGAGTAGTCCCGACGGGATTTGAACCCGCGCTACCGCCTTGAGAGGGCGGCGTCCTAGGCCGCTAGACGACGGGACCAGGACAGTCGGCTCGGTCTCGATTGCGGACCCCTGCGCGTGGAGTCCGTGGTAGTCCCGACGGGATTTGAACCCGCGCTACCGCCTTGAGAGGGCGGCGTCCTAGGCCGCTAGACGACGGGACCTTGGACGAGACCGTGCCGACTGTCAGAAATCGTCATTCCGAAGAATCTGCGATTTCCGCTGGGGTACCAGGACTCGAACCTAGACTAACTGAACCAGAATCAGTCGTGCTGCCAATTACACCATACCCCATCGAAAAGCGGGCCTCGTTCCGGAGCGAGGCCCGCTCTCCGTTGATGTAGGTACTCTAACCCATGCTCCGGGAGCGTCTGACACCGGCCCCCAGGCGGGCGAGCGACCGCTCGCGGCCCAGCAGCTCCATGCTCTCGTAGAGCGGCGGGGACACCGTGCGGCCGCTGATCGCGACGCGGACGGGGGCGAACGCCTTCCGCGGCTTGAGCTCCAGACCGTCCACGAGCGAGGTCTTGAGCGACTCCTCGATCGCGGGGGCCGACCACTCCGGCAGGTCCGTGAGCCCGGCGACCGCGGCCTCCAGCACCGGGGCCGCGTCGGAGCCGAGGTTCTTCGCGGCGGCGTCGTCGTCGGGGGTGAAGGCCTCCTCGTCGCGGAAGAGGAAGGCCAGCATCCGGGCCGCGTCCGACAGGACCTGGCTCCGCTCCTGCACCAGCGGCGCGGCGGCGGCGAGCACCGAGCGGTCGGGGTCGGTGATCCCCTCGGCCGCGAGGTAGGGCACGACACGCTCGGCGAAGTCGTCGGGGGCGAGCAGGCGCAGGTGCGCGGCGTTGATCGCCTCGGCCTTCTTCAGGTCGAAGCGGGCGGCGTTGCTCGACACCCGGGACACGTCGAAGGCGGCGACCATCTCGTCGAGGGAGAACACGTCGCGGTCCTCGGCGATCGACCAGCCGAGCAACGCGAGGTAGTTGAGCAGCCCCTCCGGCACGAACCCGCGGTCGCGGTAGTGGAACAGGTTCGACTGCGGGTCCCGCTTGGACAGCTTGCGGCTGCCCTCACCGGTGACCAGCGGGAGGTGGCCATAGGTGAAGGGGCCGTGGCCGATGCCGACCCGGGCCAGCGCCTCCAGCAGCGCGATCTGCCGCGGGGTGGACGCCAGCAGGTCCTCCCCGCGCAGGACGTGCGTGATCTCCATCAGCGCGTCGTCGACCGGGTTGGTCAGCGGGTACAGCGGCGTGCCGTCACCACGGGCCAGCACGAAGTCGGGCACCTGCCCGGCCTTGAACGTGATCTCGCCGCGGACGAGATCGGTGAAGGTGATGTCGTGGTCGGGCATGCGCAGCCGGTAGACCGGCGCCCGGCCCTCGGCGCGGAACGCGGCGCGCTGCTCGTCGGTGAGGTCGCGGTCGGCGTTGTCGTAGCCGAGCTTCGGGTCGCGACCCGCGGCCCGGTGCCGGGCCTCGATCTCCTCGGCGCTGGAGAAGGACTCGTAGACCTCCCCGCCGTCGATCAGCCGGCGCAGGGCGTCGGCGTAGACCTCGCCGCGCTCGCTCTGCCGGTACGGCCCGTGCGGTCCGCCCTTCTCGACGCCCTCGTCCCAGTCGAGGCCGAGCCACTCCAGCGCGTCGAGCAGGGACCGGTAGGACTCGTCGGAGTCACGGGAGGCGTCGGTGTCCTCGATCCGGAACACCAGCGCCCCACCGTGGTGACGGGCGTGGGCCCAGTTGAACAGGGCGGTGCGGATGAGACCGACGTGCGGGGTACCGGTGGGCGACGGGGAGAACCGCACCCGGACCTGGGCTGGAGTACTCATGGTCGGTCCAGCGTATCGACCCCGCCCGGAGGGGTGGTGCACGCGGGCGCCGGATGGGCCAGGGTGGGGGTTGCCGCGGCGCAGCGAGGCGCCGCACGACGACCCCTCAGGAGGGAACACCCGTGTTCCAGCTGACCGCCCTGTACAACCACCCCGAGGACGCCGCCGCGTTCGACAAGCACTACGACGAGGTGCACGCCCCGCTGGCGAAGAAGATCCCCGGCGTGGCCCGGGTCACCGTCTCCCGTCCGGTCCCGGGTCCGGACGGCGCGCAGCCGCCGTACCACCTCGTGGCGGTCCTGGAGTTCCCGGACGCCTCGGCGTTCCAGGCCGGCATGGGCGGCCCCGAGGGCCAGGCCGCCGTCGCCGACCTCGACAACTTCGCCGGGGCCGGGGTGACCCTGCTGACCGGGCCGTCGAACCAGGTCTGAGCCGGTGGGTGGCCGCCGGGACCCGGCGGCCACCCACACCGCGTCAGTTGGTGGCGACCTCGCGGCTCGACACGAGCGCGGCGAGCCGGTCCCCGATCGACGACGTGTTGCCCGTCGCCGCGTGGTCCCGGGTGGCCAGGTCGAACGCGACCGCGGCCTCGATCCGGCGGGCCGAGTCGCGGTCGCCCATGTGGTCGAGCAGCAGCGCGACCGACAGCACGGCGGCCGTCGGGTCGGCGATGCCCTGGCCCGCGATGTCCGGGGCCGAGCCGTGCACCGGCTCGAACATCGCCGGGTGGGTTCGGCTGGCGTCGATGTTGCCGCTCGCCGCGAGCCCGATGCCGCCGGTGACCGCCGCCGCCAGGTCGGTGAGGATGTCGCCGAACAGGTTGTCGGTGACGATCACGTCGTACCGGCCCGGGTCGGTGACCAGGTGGATCGTGGTCGAGTCGACGTGCTGGTAGGCCACCGACACCTCGGGGTACTCCAGCGACACCTCCTCGACGATCCGCGACCACAGCGCGCCGGCGAAGGTGAGGACGTTGGTCTTGTGGACCAGCGTCAGGTGCTTCTTCGGCCGCCGCTGGGCGCGGGCGAACGCGTCGCGCACGACCCGGTCGATGCCGAACGCGGTGTTCTGGCTGACCTCGGTCGCGATCTCGTGCGGGGTGTCCTTGCGGAGCAGGCCGCCGGTGCCGACGTACGGGCCCTCGGTCCCCTCGCGCACGACCACCAGGTCGATCTCCGGGTTGCCGGCCAGCGGGCCGCGCACCCCCGGGTAGAGCCGCGCGGGGCGCAGGTTCACGTGGTGGTCCAGCTCGAAGCGCAGGCGCAGGAGCAGGCCGCGCTCGAGGATGCCGCTGGGCACCGACGGGTCGCCGACCGCACCCAGCAGGATCGCGTCGTGCTGCTTGATCTCGGTCAGCACCGTCTCCGGGAGCAGCTCGCCCGTGGAGTGCCAGCGGGCGGCACCGAGGTCGTACTCGGTCGTCTCCACGTCGCGGGCGACCTCGCCCAGGACCTTGAGTGCCTCGTTGATCACTTCCGGGCCGATGCCGTCACCGGGGATGACCGCAAGGCGCATGACCTCGTCCTCTCGTCGTACTGCTGGCCGCACGCTACCGCCTGCCGACGCAGGGTCATCGTTCGGCCACCCACTGGGGTGGTCCCGTCCGGGTGAGGTGTGCGCCGCACGCGGTCGGAGTACCCGCGACACACGGCCGTTCCGGGGACTCCGGCGCGTGTCGAGGGGTGCGACGACGGCCGCGACCGTCACCTGTGCGGGTGACGGGGAAGAAGCGCGACGACGTCGTCGTTGCCCCGGACGTGCCCACGCCCGACCGCCCGCTGCGTCGCCTCGGCTTCCTCACCATCGGTTCCTTCGACGGCGACGACCCGCGCCCCGGACACGAGACGACCCTGGAGATGATCGCCCTGGGCGAGCGTCTGGGGTTCGACTCGGCCTTCGTCCGGCACCGTCACCTGCAGTTCGGCATCTCCTCGCCGGTCGCGGTGCTCGCCGCGGCGACCCAGCGGACCTCACGGATCGAGCTCGGGACGGCCGTGGTCCCGCTGGGCTGGGAGAACCCGCTGCGTCTCGCCGAGGACCTGGCGACCGTCGACGTGCTCTCCGGCGGCCGGCTCAACCCGGGTGTCTCGGTCGGGCCGCCGATGCAGTGGGAGCACGTGCGGGACGCGCTCTACCCGGACACCGCCGACGTCGAGGACTTCGGCCGCGAGCGGGTGTCGAGGCTGCTGCGCCTGGTCCGCGGGGAGCGGGCGAGCACCTTCTCCGGGACGGTCGGGATCGAGTCCTTCTCCGAGCGGGTGCAGCCGCACTCCCCCGGTCTGGCCGGACGCATGTGGTACGGCGCGGGCAGCGACTCCTCCGCCGTCTGGGCCGCGGAGCAGGGGCTCAACCTGCTCACGAGCAACGTGGTCCGCAGCGGCGGGGAGAGCGACTTCGCCGCGATCCAGTCCCGGCAGATCCGCGCCTACCGCGCGGCGAACCCGGCGGGACGGGTGTCGCAGGGGCTGGTCGTCGTCCCCACCGACTCCGCGACGCCTGCCCAGCGCGAGCGCTACGCCGCCTACGCCGGGGAACGCGACGCCAGGGTCGGCGTCCCGCAGGGCCCGGCCGGGCTGCTGTTCGCCCGCGACCTGGTCGGCACCTCCGCCGAGATCGCCGAGCGTCTGTGGGCCGACGCCGGGTTCCGGGAGGTCGACGAGGCGGTGTTCGCGCTGCCGTTCGGCTTCCCGCACGACGACTACGTCCAGATCGTCACCGACATCGCCGGCGCGCTCGGACCGGCACTGGGCTGGACCCCGCGCGGCTGACCCGCCCCGGCGGCCGGCCGCCCCGGGCTCAGTGCCCGGCGCGCGGCAGCGACCGGCGGGCCCGCACCCGGCCCGGTGCCTCGATCAGCCCGACGAGCGCGGCGAGGACCACGAGCATGCCGGGGCCGATCGTCATCGTCGCCGACGGCGGCCCGGTCACGATCGCCATCACCGACACGACGTAGGGCACGGTCAGCGACAGCCCGGTGACGAACCCGACGCCGAGCAGCACCAGGCACGCGACGCCGATCGCCGCACCGGCCAGCACCAGCGCTCGCAGCCAGCTCACTGGAGTACTCCCTCTCGACGTGGCGAGCGGACACGATCCCACGCCGGGCCCGGCCGGCACAGGTCCGTTCCCGCGATCCGGGACGTCAGTCGTCGAAGGAGATCAACCGGATCGTCCGGGCGCCGACCGAGGCGCCGATCGGCTCCAGCACCGCCGGGTCGATCTGGCGGTCCACCCGCAGCAGCATGATGGCGTCGGTGCCGTCGGTGGTCTGCGAGATCTGGGCGGCCTCGATGTTGACCGCGGCCTCCCCCAGCAGCGACCCGACCCGGCCCATCACGCCGGGGCGGTCGGCGTACTCCAGCAGCACGACCTCGCCCTCGGCGCGCAGGTCGAAGTGCCGTCCGTTGATCTCGACGAGCTTCTCGACCTCGGCACGGCCGGTCAGGGTGCCGGACACGGTGACCTTCTCGCCGTCGGGCATGGCGCCGCGCAGCTGCACCACGCTGCGGTGGTTGGCGCTCTCCGGACTGGTGGTGATCTCCACGGCGACCCCGCGCTCCTCGGCGAGCTGCGGCACGTTCACGAAGGTCACCTGGTCCTCGACGACGTGGGTGAACACCCCGCGCAGCGCGGCCAGCCCGAGGACCTGGACGTCCTCGCTGGCCAGCTCGCCCGCGACGTCGACGGTGACCGAGGTCGGGGTCCGCCCGGCGACGGCGTGCAGCGTGGTGCCCAGCTTCTGCACCAGCGGCAGCCAGGGCCGGACCTCCTCGCCGACGGCGCCGTGGATCTGCACGTTGACCGCGTCCGGCACGAACTCCCCGGCCAGCGCCAGCTGCACCGAGCGGGCCACGTCGGTCCCGGCCCGGTCCTGCGCCTCGGTGGTGGAGGCACCCAGGTGCGGGGTGACGACGACGTTCTCCAGCTCGAACAGCGGGCTGGACGTGGTCGGCTCGGTGACGTAGACGTCGATCCCGGCGCCACCGACGTGCCCGGAGCGGACCGCCTCGGCCAGGGCGTCCTCGTCGATCAGGCCACCGCGGGCGGCGTTGACGAGGAGCACCCCGGGCTTGGTGAGCGCGAGCTGGTCCTTGCCGATGAGCCCGAGCGTCTCCGGGGTCTTCGGCAGGTGCACGGTGATCATGTCCGCGGTGCGGAGCAGATCGTCGAGGCTCAGCAGCTCGATGCCGAGCTGGGCGGCGCGCGACGGCGCGATGTAGGGGTCGTAGGCGACCAGCGTCATGCCGAACGCGGCGAGGCGCTGCGCGACGAGCTGGCCGATCTTGCCGAGACCGACGATGCCGACGGTCTTGCCACCCAGTTCGACCCCGCCGTAGGACGAGCGCCGCCACTCACCCGAGCGCAGCGCGGCGTCCGCCGCCGGGATGTGGCGCGCGGTCGCGAGCAGCAGCGCGATGGCGTGCTCGGCGGCGGAGACGATGTTGGAGGTCGGGGCGTTGACGACCATCACCCCGCGCGAAGTGGCGGCGGGGACGTCCACGTTGTCCAGGCCGACCCCGGCCCGCGCGACGACCTTGAGACGGCCGGCCGCGGCCAGGGCCTCGGCGTCGACCCGGGTGGCGGACCGGACCAGGAGCGCGTCGGCGTCGGCGAGTGCCGCCAGCAGGGCCGGACGGTCGGTGCCGTCGACGCGGCGGATCTCGACGCCGTCACCGAGCAGCTCGACGGCGGAGGGCGCGAGCATCTCCGCGAGCAGGACGACGGGACGGTGGTCGGTGGCTGCGGTGCTCACGGTGTGCGAGTGCTCCCCGAGGTCGGTGCGCGAACGTCGACCATCCTAGGACCGCGCGGGCCGCCGCGGACCGGGACGGACGGACGGGTCGTCGCGCGGCACACCCCCGAACGCGCGAAACCCCCGCCCGGTGTCGCCGGTACGGGGGTTTCGCGTCGCCTGGTCCGGATGGGTGCGTCCGGACCCGGGCATCCGCGGGCCGTCTGGGGCCCGGGCGGATTCATCCTGCCGGACGCGCCCGGCAGAGGGTCATACGAGGGTCACTTGGCCTTCTCGCCGACCCAGCTCATCAGACCGCGGAGCTTCTCACCGACCTGCTCGATCGGGTGCTCGGCGCCCTGCTGCTGCAGCTTGGTGTAGTTGCCGCGGCCGGCCTCGTCCTCGGCCACCCACTCGCGGGCGAAGGTGCCGTCCTGGATCTCGCCCAGGATCTTCTGCATCTCGGCCTTGACCGCGGGCGTGATGACGCGCGGGCCGCGGGTGAGGTCGCCGTACTCGGCGGTGTCGGAGATGGAGAAGCGCTCGTTGGCGATGCCGCCCTCGTACATGAGGTCGACGATCAGCTTGAGCTCGTGCAGGCACTCGAAGTAGGCGATCTCCGGGGCGTAGCCGGCCTCGGTCAGCACCTCGAAACCGGTCTGGACCAGCGCGGCGGCACCGCCGCAGAGCACGGCCTGCTCACCGAACAGGTCGGTCTCGGTCTCCTCCTTGAAGGTGGTCTCGATGACGCCCGCGCGGGCACCGCCGATCCCGGCCGCGTAGGAGAGCGCGAGCGCCTTGGCGTTGCCCGAGGCGTCCTGCTCGACGGCGATCAGGGCGGGGACGCCCTTGCCGTCGACGAACTGGCGCCGGACCAGGTGGCCCGGGCCCTTCGGGGCGACCATGGCGACGTCGACGTTCGCCGGGGGCTTGATCAGCTCGTAGCGGATGTTGAAGCCGTGCCCGAAGAACAGCGCGTCGCCGTCCTTCAGGTTCGGCTCGATGTCCTGGGCGTAGATGAAGCGCTGCTTGGTGTCGGGCGCCAGGACCATGATCACGTCCGCCCAGGCGGAGACCTCGGCCGGCGTGCCGACCTCGAGTCCCTCGTCGGCGGCCTTCTGCCGGGACTTGGAGCCCTCGGGCAGACCGATCTTCACCTCGACCCCGGAGTCACGCAGCGACAGCGAGTGCGCGTGCCCCTGGGAGCCGTAGCCGATCACGGCGACCTTGCGGCCCTGGATGATCGACAGGTCGGCGTCGGCGTCGTAGTAGATGTTGACACTCATGGCTCTGGGACGGTTCCTCTCAGGGGGTGTGTAGCCGTCGGCTACGCGGTCTGTCTAACGGACGGCCGCGGCGGTGATGGACCGGGGGCCGCGGCCGACGGCCACCATCCCGGACTTCACCATCTCGCGGATCCCGTAGGGCTCCAGCATGCGCAGGAGCGCGGTGAGCTTGTCGGCCGAACCGGTGGCCTCGACGGTCAGTGCCTCCGGCGAGACGTCGACCACCTTGGCGCGGAACAGCTGCACGGTCTCGACGACCTGGCTGCGCACCGTGGCGTCGGCCCGGACCTTGACCAGCAGCAGCTCGCGCTGCACCGAGGCGTCCGGCTCCAGCTCGACGATCTTGATGACGTGCACCAGCTTGTTGAGCTGCTTGGTGACCTGCTCCATCGGGAGCTCGTCCACCTCGACGACGATCGTCATCCGGGAGACATCGGGGTGCTCGGTCGGGCCCACGGCGAGGGAGTTGATGTTGAACCCGCGCCGGGAGAACAGCCCGGAGACCCGGGCCAGCACGCCCGGCTTGTCCTCGACCAGGACCGAGAGGGTGTGGAGCTCGCTCACTTCTCGCCCTCCAGGGCCTGCTCGGTGACGTCCGCGACCTGGTCCACCGAGGCGGCCAGCTCGTCGTGCTCGAACTCGGGCCGGATGTCGCGCCGGACGTTGATCTCGTCGTTGCTCATCCCCGCGGCGACCATCGGCCACACCTGGGCGTCGGCGCCGACGACGAACTCCACGACGACCGGCCGGTCGTTGATCTCCATGGCCTGGTGGATGACCCGGTCGACGTCCTCCTTGGACTCGACCCGCAGCCCCTCGCAGCCCATCGCCTGCGCGAGCATCGGGAAGTCCGGGATGCGCAGCTTGTGGGTGTTGAGGTCGGTGTTGGAGTACCGCTCGCCGTAGAACAGGTTCTGCCACTGGCGGACCATGCCGAGGTTGCCGTTGTTGATGACGGCGACCTTGATCGGGATGCCCTCGATCGCGCAGGTGGCGAGCTCCTGGTTGGTCATCTGGAAGCAGCCGTCGCCGTCGATGCACCAGACGACGGTGTCCGGCTCGCCGACCTTGGCGCCCATCGCGGCCGGGACCGCGTAGCCCATGGTCCCGAGCCCACCCGAGTTCAGCCAGGTCCGCGGCTTCTCGTACTTGACGAACTGGGCGGCCCACATCTGGTGCTGGCCGACCCCCGCGGCGTAGATCGCGTCGGGCCCGGCGATCGCGCCGATCCGCTCGATCACGTACTGCGGGGACAGCGCACCGTCGGTCGGCTCGTCGTAGCCGAGCGGGTAGCGGTCGCGCAGCCCACCGACCTGCTTCCACCAGGACGACAGGTCCGGCTCGCCGTGCTCGGCGCGGTCGGCACGGACGGCCTCGACCAGGTCGGCCAGGACCTCCTTGCAGTCCCCGACGATCGGCACGTCGGCGCGCCGGTTCTTGGAGATCTCGGCCGGGTCGATGTCGGCGTGGATGATCTTCGCCTCGGGGGCGAAGCTCTCCAGCTTGCCGGTGACCCGGTCGTCGAACCGGGAGCCGAGGGCAACCAGCAGGTCGGCGCGCTGCATCGCCGCGACCGCGGCGACGGTGCCGTGCATCCCGGGCATGCCCAGGTGCAGCGGGTGGCTGTCGGGGAACACACCGCGCGCCATCAGGGTGGTGACGACGGGCGCCCCGGTCAGCTCGGCCAGCTCCCGCAGCTCCTCGGCGGCCTCGGCCTTGAGGACGCCGCCGCCGACGTAGAGCACCGGCTTGGCCGACTCGCGGATGAGCCGGGCGGCCTCGCGGATCTGCTTGCCGTGCGGCCGGGTCGTCGGCCGGTAGCCGGGCAGCTGCAGCTCCGGGGGCCAGGAGAACGTGGTCTGCTCCTGCAGCACGTCCTTCGGGATGTCCACCAGGACCGGGCCGGGCCGGCCGGTGGACGCCAGGTGGAAGGCCTCGGCGATCGCGCGCGGGATCTCCGTCGCGTCGGTCACCAGCATGTTGTGCTTGGTCACCGGCATGGTGATGCCGGTGATGTCGGCCTCCTGGAAGGCGTCGGTGCCGATCAGCGGCCGGGTCTGCTGACCCGTGATGGCCACCAGCGGCACCGAGTCCATGTGGGCGTCCGCGATCGGGGTGACCAGGTTCGTGGCCCCCGGTCCGGACGTCGCCATGCAGACCCCGACCTTGCCGGTGGCCTGCGCGTAACCGGTCGCAGCGTGTCCGGCGCCCTGCTCGTGGCGGACGAGGATGTGACGCACCTTCGTCGAGTCCAGGAGCGGGTCGTAGGCGGGCAGGATCGTCCCGCCGGGCAGCCCGAAGACGACCTCGCAGCCGATCTCCTCGAGCGAACGCACCAGGGACTGGGCGCCGGTCATGGGCTCGTCCACGATCCGCGGACCGGGGACGGCGGTGTCGGCGAGAACAGAGGTGTGACTGCGGGACGTCGTGGTGCCGGCCGGAACGGCGGACCGGCCGGGCGGCGGGCCCGGCTTCGGGCCGGACGAGCCGGACTTGGCGGGGACGGTGGTCATCTGGGTCTGCCTCGCTGGAGATCGTGTCGATCAGATGCCGGACATGGGCTGGACATGAAAAAAACCCCCGCCGCCCGGTTGCTCCGGGCGCTGCGAGGGTGAGCGCGTCGTCGTTCGACATGGTCGAACTCAGGCGACGACGCGCCCAAGAAGTACGAGAATTCGAACGGCGAACATGGGTCGACGCTAGCACGCGTCCCACGGACGGAGTCAAACGACCCCACCCGTCCGGGCCGCCGTCACCCCGCCCCTGTTTGCCACACTGGGGTCGTGAGCAGCACCGACGACCACGCCGTCCCCGCCGACACCGCCTCCGCCCCCGCACCGCGGGCCACGGCGGCGTCCCAGCAGGTGGACAGCGAGCTGGCGTGGACCCCACGGGTCCGCGACGAGGGCCGCAAGCTCCGCGTGGGCTCGCGCGCGCTGGTGTTCAAGCCGAGCCGGCTGACCATCTTCGCCATCCTGGTCGCGGTCGTCGGGTCGACGCCGCTGGTGTTCAGCCTGCCGTGGTTCTGGGTCGTGCTCGTGCTGTCGGTGGCGGCGATCGTCTGGATCCTGCGGGTCCGCACCACCGTGGACCCGGAGACGCTGACCGTGCGCAGCGCGTTCTCCTCGCGCACCGTGGACTGGGACGACGTGCGCGGTCTGCGGATCGGCTCGCGCTCGCGGGTCAGCGCGGTGCTGGGCGAGGACGACGACCTCGTCCTGCCCGCGGTGCACGCACGCGACCTGCCCGCGCTCTCGGTCGCCAGCGGGGGCCGCTTCGCCGACCCGGCCGCGGTGACCGAGCCGGAGGACCCGGCCGAGGGTCACTGACGACACCGACGCCCGTCGCGGGGCGTACGGTTGCGGGCGATCGGCCCGCCGGCCGGCGGGACGCGACCCGCCCCGCCGCCGTCGCGCCGCACCCCGGGCGGCTCGCGCCCACGCTCCGCGACGCGCCCACCGGGGTCCCCTCACGAACCACCACGGAAGACCCGGCTGGAGAAGACCGATGCCCGCCCTGCGTTCCCGCGTCACCACCCACGGTCGCAACGCCGCCGGAGCGCGTTCGCTCTGGCGCGCGACCGGCATGGGTGACGACGACTTCGGCAAGCCGATCGTCGCGATCGCCAACTCCTACACCCAGTTCGTGCCCGGCCACGTGCACCTCAAGGACATGGGTGACCTCGTCGCGGGCGCGATCAAGGAGGCGGGCGGGGTCGCCAAGGAGTTCAACACGATCGCCGTCGACGACGGCATCGCGATGGGTCACGGCGGGATGCTCTACTCGCTGCCCAGCCGCGAGATCATCGCCGACGCGGTGGAGTACATGGTCAACGGCCACGCCGCCGACGCCCTGGTGTGCATCTCCAACTGCGACAAGATCACGCCGGGCATGCTGAACGCCGCGATGCGGCTCAACATCCCGACCGTGTTCGTCTCCGGCGGGCCGATGGAGGCCGGCAAGGCGGTCGTCGTCGGCGGGGTCGCGCAGGCCCCCACCGACCTGATCACCGCGATCTCGGCGTCCGCGTCGTCGGAGGTGGACGACGCCGGCCTCGCCGAGGTCGAGCGCTCGGCCTGCCCGACCTGCGGGTCCTGCTCCGGGATGTTCACCGCGAACTCGATGAACTGCCTCACCGAGGCCCTCGGGCTCTCGCTGCCGGGCAACGGCTCCACGCTGGCCACCCACGCCGCGCGCCGCGAGCTGTTCCTGAACGCGGGCCGCACCGTGATGGACCTGGCGACCCGCTGGTACCGCGACGACGACGCCTCCGCGCTGCCCCGCAACATCGCCACCCGTGAGGCGTTCGAGAACGCGATGGCCCTCGACGTCGCGATGGGCGGCTCCACCAACACGGTGCTGCACATCCTGGCCGCCGCCCAGGAGGGCGAGATCGACTTCGACCTGGCCGCGATCGACGCGATCTCCCGGCGGGTGCCGTGCCTGTCCAAGGTCGCACCGAACTCGGACTACCACATGGAGGACGTCCACCGGGCCGGTGGCATCCCCGCCCTGCTGGGCGAGCTGTGGCGGGCCGGGCTGCTCAACACCGGGGTGCACACGGTGCACTCCCCCTCGCTGGAGCAGTGGCTCACCGAGTGGGACATCCGGTCGTCGGCGCCGTCGGAGACCGCGGTCGAGCTCTACCACGCCGCGCCGGGCGGGGTCCGGACCACGCAGGCGTTCTCCACCGAGAACCGCTGGTCGAGCCTCGACACCGACGCCGCGGGCGGCTGCATCCGCGACATCGAGCACGCCTACTCCGCCGACGGCGGCCTGGCCGTGCTGCGCGGCAACCTCTCGGTCGACGGCGCCGTGATCAAGACCGCGGGCATCCCCGAGGACATCTGGGAGTTCGAGGGCCCGGCCGTGGTGCTGGAAAGCCAGGAGGAGGCCGTCTCGGCGATCCTCAAGAAGGAGATCAAGCCCGGCGACGTGCTGGTCATCCGCTACGAGGGCCCCGCCGGCGGGCCGGGCATGCAGGAGATGCTGCACCCGACCGCCTTCCTCAAGGGCGCCGGTCTGGGCAGGGTCTGCGCCCTGATCACCGACGGCCGGTTCTCCGGTGGCTCGTCGGGCATCTCGGTCGGCCACGTCTCCCCCGAGGCGGCCGCCGGCGGCACGATCGGCCTGGTCGAGAACGGCGACCGGATCCGGCTCGACGTCCGCGCCCGGTCCCTGGAGCTGCTCGTCGGCCCCGAGGTGCTCGCCGACCGGCGCGCCAAGATGGAGTCCTCCGAGCGGCCGTGGCAGCCCGTGGACCGGCAGCGCGTCGTGTCGAAGGCGCTGCGCGCCTACGCCCACATGGCGACCAGCGCCGACACCGGGGCGGTCCGTCGCATCCCCTGACCCCCGGCACGCACGACGGCCCCGGTCCGCTCCGATGCGGGCCGGGGCCGTCCGCGTCTAGGTTGGTCGGCATGGCCACCGGAATGAGCCTCGGCACCCGTCGTCTCGGCGATCTCACCGTCTCCGCCCAGGGCCTGGGCTGCATGGGCATGAGCCAGGCCTACGGCGACACCTCCGACCGCGCCGAGTCGATCGCGACGATCCACCGCGCCCTCGACCTGGGCGTCACCCTGCTCGACACCGCGAACGTCTACGGCGACGGCGCCAACGAGGAGCTCGTCGGCGCCGCGATCGCCGACCGCCGCGACCGCGTGGTCCTGGCCACGAAGTTCGGCATCACCCGCGACGCGGACGGCAACCAGGGCGCCCGGGGCGACGCCGCCTACGTGCGGCAGTGCGTCGAGGAGTCGCTGCGGCGCCTGCGCGTCGACCACATCGACCTGTACTACCAGCACCGGGTCGACCCGGACACCCCCGTCGAGGAGACCGTCGGCGCGCTCGTCGGGCTGATCGAGGAGGGGAAGATCCGCCACTACGGCCTGTCCGAGTGCGGTGCGGACACGCTGCGCCGCGCGCACGCGGTGCACCCGCCGGCCGCGGTGCAGTCGGAGTGGTCGCTGTGGACCCGCGACATCGAGGGCTCCGTCGCGCCCACCTGCGCGGAGCTCGGGGTCGGCGTCGTGCCGTTCTCCCCGCTGGGCCGCGGCTTCCTGACCGGCGCGATCACCTCGACCGGTCAGTTCGGCGAGGGCGACATGCGCCGCGGTCTGCCCCGCTTCTCCGAGGAGAACCTGGCCGCGAACCTCGCGATCGTCGACGCGCTGAAGGCCGTCGCACAGCGCCGTGGGGTCACCGCCGGGCAGCTCGCGCTGGCCTGGGTGCAGAGCCGCGGGGAGCACGTCGTCCCGATCCCGGGCACCAAGCGGCGCACCTACCTGGAGCAGAACGTCGAGGCGGCGACGCTGGAGCTGACCACGCAGGAGCTGGCCGAGATCGAGGCCGCCGCACCGGCGTCCGCGGTCGCGGGCGAGCGCTACCCGGAGCACCTGCAGCGCAACGTCGGGCGTTGACTCTGCGACGACTCTGCGATGTTTGCCCGTTTCCGAGGAAGGACACCCGTCGTACATGACCTCCTACGTCACGACCAACCCCGCCACCGGGAAGACCGAGAACGAGTTCCCCGAGCTCACCGACGCCGAGGTCGGTGACGTCCTGCGCCGGGTCACCGAGGCGTTCCCGTCCTGGCGTTCGACCCCGGTCACGGACCGGGCGCAGATCCTGGTCCGGGTCGCCGAGGCCTACGAGGCCCGCCGTGACGAGCTCGCCACCCTGATCGCGACCGAGATGGGCAAGCCGGTCCGGGAGGCCGCGGGCGAGGTGGCGCTGGCGGCGTCGATCTACCGCTGGTACGCCGAGCACGGCCCGGAGCTGCTGGAGCAGGAGACGCTCGACCCGCAGGGCGCCGCGGAGTCGGTGGTGCAGACCGAGCCGGTCGGGCCGCTGATCGGCGTCATGCCGTGGAACTTCCCCTGCTACCAGGTGGCGCGCTTCGTCGCGCCGAACCTGATGGTGGGCAACACGATCGTCCTCAAGCACGCCCCGATCTGCGCGGCGTCCGCCGCGGTGATGGCCGAGATCTTCCACGACGCCGGCGTCCCGGCCGACGTCTACGTCAACGTGTACGCGACCAACGACCAGATCGCGGAGATGATCGCCGACCCGCGGGTGCGCGGGATCTCGCTGACCGGCAGCGAGCGGGCCGGTGCCGCGGTCGCCGAGACCGCGGGCCGGAACCTGAAGAAGGCCGTGCTGGAGCTGGGCGGCTCGGACGCCCTCATCGTGCTCGACGACGCCGACATCGCCCGCACCGCGAAGGTCGCCGCCCGGGCCCGCCTGATGAACGCAGGCCAGGCCTGCAACTCCCCGAAGCGGATGATCGTGCCGAACGACAAGGTCGAGGAGTTCGTGTCGGTGCTGGTCTCGACGTTCGAGTCGACCGAACCGGGCGACCCGACCGACCCCGGCACCCGGCTCGGCCCGCTGTCCTCGGTCACCGCCCGCGACGGCGTCGCCGAGCAGGTGCGTCGCGCCGTGGAGCAGGGCGCCACCCTGCACACCGGCGGCGACGTCGTCGACGGCGACGGCGCCTTCCTCCGCCCCGCGGTCCTGACCGGCGTCACTAAGGACATGGACGCCTATTCCGAGGAGATCTTCGGCCCGGTGGCGGTGGTGTACGGCGTCGACTCCGTCGACGAGGCCGTCACCCTGGCCAACGACGTGGACTTCGGGCTCAGCGGATCGGTGTGGAGCACCGACGCCGACCGCGCCCGGGAGGTCGCCGACCGCCTCGAGGTGAGCATGGCCTACGTCAACGAGCACGGCACCACGCTGCCCGGGCTCCCCTTCGGCGGGGTGAAGCGCTCCGGCTTCGGTCGCGAGCTGGGCCGCTGGGGCATGGGCGAGTTCGTCAACACCCGGCTGCGCCGCACGGCCAAGGCCCGCGACTGAGCGCACGCGCCGAGATGCACCTCAGGGCTGTCCGCGGACGCGCCCGGCAGCCGTGGGGTGCTTCTCGGCGACCGTGTCCCGCCGCAGGGACCACGCGATCACGACGAGGACGGCGAGTCCCCAGAGCGGGAGATGGGCGGCGACCAGCTGGTCCGGTACACCGCCGCTCCCGTTCCGGACCAGCCAGTGGGGCCCGATCGCGAACAACGGCACACCGGCGAGGAGCACCCCGCACAGCGCTCGGGAGCGCCGGGCGTGCTCAACCAGGACGGGCGCGAAGGCCAGGACCCAGACCCAGTGATGCGACCACGAGATCGGTGAGACCAGCGTCCCGGCGACGGCCAGTACCGCCGCTCCCAGCAGCGGGGCCCCCTCCCGTACGCAGCGCCGGGCCAGGACCAGCGCAGCCGCGCCCACCGCGGCGGCCGCCACGCACCACAGGCCGATCGTCACGGGGCCGGTCGCACCGGACCGGACCAGGATCCCGCGCAGGCTCTGGTTGTCGACGTAGCCGAGATCGAGCGGGATCCCCACCCCGCTGAGCCGGCCGGACCAGAAGGTGACCGAGTCCGCCGGAGCGAGCACCGCACCGAGCACGATCGACGCCGCGAAGGTGACCAGCGCGACGACGGCCCCCCGGCGGTCACCACGCAGGACCAGCCAGACCACGAAGACCAGCGGCGTCAGCTTGACCGCCGCCGCCAGTCCGATCGGCGCCCCGCGCCACCGGTCCCAGAACGCGCCCCGGGCGAGCAGCCCGGCAGCGACCAGCCCGACCAACACGATGTTGACCTGGCCGAGGAACAGCACCAACCGGACCGGGTCTGTCAGCAGCACCACCGGAGTCGCCGCTGCGAGCCACCGGGCCCGGACCGGTCGGCCCACCGCGCGCTGCATCGCCGCGCCCACGACCGGCACCAGCGCGGCCGACACCACGGTCAGCAGCGTGGCCGCGAGCGGCATCGGCACCGACGCGAGTGGGACGAACAGCACCGCCGCGATCGGCGGGTACACGAACGGCAGGGAATCGCCGTAGCCGGTCGGGAACACCTCGGTGTAGAGCGGCCGCCCCGTCAGCCACGCCTGGGCCGCCTGGCAGTACACGTCGAGGTCGATCCGGTACTGGGCCGTCCACCCGGTCGACAGGAGCCCGATGCCCTCGACCCCGTGCAGGAACAGGAAGACCACGCCCACCGATGCGGCGAACGTCGCGAGCGGCAGCACCGGTCCGGGGCGCGAGAGCAGCATGACGGCACGGTCCGGTGGTGAAGGGGGCCGAGGCGTCACCCCGGGGCGGGAACCCCGTCCGGCTCTCCAGGGGGATCAGCGCCCCGGTTCGACCAGTCCGCTCTCGTAGGCGACCACGACGGCCTGGGCCCGGTCGCGCAGGTGCAGCTTGGCGAACAGCCTCCCTACGTGCGACTTGACCGTCTCCTCCGCGACGACCAGGTCAGCGGCGATCTCGCGGTTCGACAGGCCGCGGGCGATCAGCCGCAGCACGTCCCGTTCACGGGAGGTGAGTGCGGCCAGGCGTGCGGTCTGGGCACGTGACGGCGGGCGGTGGGCCGCGAACCGCTCGATCATCCGTCGGGTCACCGACGGCGCCAGCAGTGCGTCGCCGGCGGCGACCGTGCGCACCGCGGTGGCGAGCACGTCCGGCGGGGCGTCCTTCAGCAGGAACCCGCTCGCCCCGGCACGGAGCGCCTCGTAGACGTAGTCGTCGACGTCGAAGGTCGTCAACACGACGACACGGGGGCGATGGCCACGCGCGTCCGCCAGCAACTCCCGGGTGGCCGCGATGCCGTCGAGGACCGGCATCCGGACGTCCATCAGGACCACGTCGGGACGACGGTCCCGGACGACGGCGACCGCCTCCCGTCCGTCGGCCGCCTCGCCGAGGACGGTGATGTCCGGTTCCGCGTCCAGCAACGCCGCGAAGCCGGCACGCACCATGGCCTGGTCATCCACCACCACGACACCGATCACGTCGTCCCCCACGGCAGACGGGCCCGGACGACGAAACCGCCGTCGTCGGTCGGACCGCTCTCCAGCTTCCCGCCGAGCAGACGGGCGCGCTCGGCCATGGCTCGCAGCCCGGTCCCCGCACCGGGTGCCGGCACGGGCGGTGCGGGCGGGCGGTCGTTGGTGACCTCGACGCACACCGATCCACCGGGCGTCGCCGTGACCCGGACACCGATCGCGGCGCCCGCCGCGTGCCGGACGGCGTTGGCCAACGCCTCCTGCACGATCCGGTGCACCGAGACGGCGACGACGTCGGGGACGTGGTCGCCACCGTCCACGTCGAGGGCGACGGGGCAGCCGGCTCCTCGGGTGGCCTCGACCAGGGCCGGCAGGTCGGAGAGACCGGGCTGGGGCGCGTTCCCGGCCCGGTGCGGATCGTCGTCCGGGTCGTCGTCGCGCAGCACCCCGACCAGGCGACGCATGTCGGCGAGAGCGGACCGGGACAGGGCGGCGAGCTCGTCGAACTCGACGGCGGCCGAGTCGGGGACGCCCGGGATGCGTCGGGTCGCGCTGGCCGAGCGCACCGCCAGGACCGACAGGTGGTGGGCGACGACGTCGTGCAGCTCACGCCCGATACGGTTCCGCTCCGTCCGGAGTGCGCGCATCCGGAGTTCCTGCTGCTTGCCCACGAGTGCCGACCACCGGTTCCGGCTCCGGATCCCCACCGCGGCGGCCAGCAGCATCGAGACGATCCAGAGCACGGCGAGCTGCCACCACGGGCCCGTCCATTGCCCCGAGCCCAGCGAGACGACCGTCCGGAGTGTCGCGGCGAGCGCCATCAGACTCCCCAGGACGGCCGTGCTCCGCGGCCGCAGCGCCGACGCCGCGACGAGCAGGATCGCTGCCTGGGAGAGGTGGGTGTCCACCATCCAGGGAGGCGGTGCACCGCCGGGTCCCGGCCACGGAAGCTGCAGGAGCACCGTGGCCGCGAGCGCCCACCCCTGGCGGTCTCCGGCCACCATCAGGGCGAGCGCGAAACAGACCGCACGCACGAGCAGCAGAATGTCGTCGAGCTGCAGGAAGGTGACGACGGCCAGGGCCGCCACGCCCAGTGCCGCCGGCAGGAACGGCCATCGCGGCCAGACCCGGCGGCCGCTGTCCGGCCACCGCGGCATCCGCGCCGACCGCACGTCCGACCACAGGCCGCCCACGTCATCCACCCACGATCGCCCCGAACTCGTCCAGCGCCGCGGTCACCACGGCGAGGGTCTGTAACGAGAACGGTGGTTCCGGCGATGTTGTCAGTAGTGCTCGGCGCCCGGCCAGCGGTCACCGAAAGTGATGGCGAAGGCGTTGAGGACTGGCTTCCAGCGCATCATCCATCGGGTGTGGCCTCGTCCGGTCGGGTCGAGGCTGCGGGTGACAAGGTACAGACATTTCATCGCGGCCTGCTCGCTGGGGAAATGCCCTCGCGCTCGGACCGCTCGCCGGTAGCGGGCGTTCAACGATTCGATCGCGTTCGTCGTACAGATCACCCTCCGGACCTCGATGTCGTAGTCGAGGAACGGCATGAACTCGGTCCAGGCGTTACGCCACAAACGTATCATCGCCGGATAGGCTCGCCCCCACTCGTCATCGAGATCATCCAGCGCGGCTGCAGCGGCATCGGCGGTGGACGCGGTGTAAATAGCTC
>NZ_VRMC01000169.1:0-4800 GCF_008369905.1 Pseudonocardia sp. EV170527-09 | reverse complement strand
TGATCTTCGGTCCGACGCGCCGGACCAACGACAAACCAGCTCGTACCTACAGCGACATCAGAGCCCGTACGCGGACAGCTGGGGCGGTCTCGTGGGATGCGCGGCGGCGCATGCGGATGATGACGGCGCGGTCTTCGATGGTGTCGGGCATGGCGCCGATCCCGGCCAGGGCGGCCATCGCGAAGGTCGGGATCGACTCGACCCGGTTGCGGGCTGCGTCGTAGCGTTTCGCGGGCCGGTTGCGTTGGTGCCCGGCGTTGAGCAGGCCCCGTAGGTCTTCGTGGGCGTCGGCTTTCGGCCCGAAGATCGTGTCGGCCTCTTGCGAGAAATAGGCCAGCATGATCTACTTCAAAAGTGAAATACTTCATCTCGACTGCGTTAATCGCCACAATACTGCTAAGTCTGAGTGCAAGCCAAGCACTGGGGGCGGAACTAAATCCGGTCACGCAATCAACGACGCTTCGGCAAGACACCAGCCACGAGCGGCTTTCCAGTCGACCGCGACACATTGCCGGATACACCATCCATGCGAAACTACGCATGAGTGAGCGGGACATTGGAGAGAAGGAGGTGAGCGCTTTGATTAGATTCGGACCAGAAGGAGTTAACCAAGGCGACGGGACCTGGAAAGTGGTAGAAGCCGACACTCCGTTCGCCGTAGTGATCAACCAAGACGCCTGGGTAGTCACGGTTCACCCAGTAATTTGAGGCTGAGATGATCCATGTTCTAGAGGTCGCTGTGACGTTGGAATTAGACAAGTCCGGCGATGTAGCCTACTTGCGCTTTACAAACCTGCCCGCAGAGGATGCACGCCGCGTCCGAGCGGCGCTCATAGAGGATCGACGAGGCATCACCTATGGAGCACTCGACCTCGCTGACGAAGGAAACGGTCCAGCCGTAGGTCTCGAGATCCTCAACGCGTCGAAACGACTGCCTCACGAGTGGCTTGAAGCGATGGAGAGTTAGATGATAAAGAGATCGCTAGTGGCGCTACTCGTGGCCACGGGGACCCTTTTGTCGACTACTGGGGCAGCGGCTACACCTGAGCTGACCGAGGGAGAACAGGGTCAATCATGCGTTGTTTACGCACCGCGAAATTACGAGTGCTTCTCAAGTAACGCTGAAGCGAACGACGCAGCGGACAAGCACAGCGGACATAAAACTCCTCAAACGTATCAGAACGGGGCTTTTGATTGCGCCTGGGGGTGGCTCTGCCTGTACGGCTCACCCGGCGGAAACGGTCGGCGCCTCATATTTAGTGATGAACGTTGGCACAAGCTAGACGACTACGGGTTCGGAGGAAAGGTCAAATCATGGAGAAATAACCAGCTTTGTCCAGACGATGGACTGCTCGGAGACGGCGCGGGAGGAACGCTCCTGCTAGAGGGGTGCGGTAGGGCGGCAGCAATGGATCCGTACTGGTCAAACGCCGCTATCCACGTACACGGATGAACTAGCAGCAGCTCTATAGGAACTGAAGGTCTGTCCGTGTCCTGTGTGAGTCCTCGTCGAGTTCGCTCTTGCGTGGGGGAGGTGTCTGCGGAGGGTGCTGCCGCGCCGCTTCCGGTCCTCGGCGCCGGGGGCGCCTGTGGTCCGGGTCGGCTTGGTGATCGCGTTCTCCGGGTCGAGGGACCCGAAGAAGAACGCCGTCCAGTCGTTCGCCCCGGCCTGCACCGCGGCGGCGTAGAAGGAGTTGGCCCAGCCCGAGGCGGCCAGGTTCCACAGGTAGAGCGCGCCCGTCGCGACGAGCAGCGCGACGACCGAGACGGGGCGGGTCCAGCGGCGCGGACCGTCGGACGGGGGCGGAGGAGCGTCGGACCGGGTGGGGAACCGGTCGAGGGTGCTGGTCACGCGGCGGTCGCCTTCTCGAGCTGGGAGGGGGTGGACCGGGTGCGGAACACCCAGGAGCGGAACAGGACGAAGCGCAGCACCGTCGCGACCAGGTTGGCCGCGACGATCACTGCGGCCTCGACGGCCAGGTGCGCGCCGGGGGCGAGGGCGCCGAGCACTGCGAGGGCGCCGGTGGTCAGGGCGAGGCCGAGCCCGAACACGACGAGGCCCTGGAACTGGTGGGTGACCGCGCGGTCCCGGCCACGGACACCGAAGGTGAACCGCCGGTTCAGCGCGGTGTTGGCGATCGCGCAGACCAGCATCGCGACGACGTTCGCCGCGATCGGTCCGAGCATCCCGCGCAGCGCGAGGAACAGCAGCAGGTTCGCCACCGTCGACGCGACGCCGATCGCGGCGAAGCGGGCCAGCTGGAACGGCATCGTTCGCGGCACCCCGGGAACCTCCGGCGGGGCCAGCGGCGCCCGCCCGAGCTGCGCGCGGATCTCGGCCAGCGGCAGCGCACCCGTCGCCAGTGCCCGGCCGACCCGCCACACGCCCTTCAGGTCCGCGACGGCCGTCGCCACGATGTCCACACTGGAGTTCGGGTCGTCGACCCAGTCGACGGGCACCTCGTGGATGCGCAGCCCGGACCGCTCGGCCAGCACCAGCAGCTCGGTGTCGAAGAACCAGCCGGTGTCCTCCACCAGCGGCAGCAGCCGCCGGGCCACGTCGGAGCGGATCGCCTTGAACCCGCACTGGGCGTCGGAGAACCGGGCCGAGAGCGCGCCGCGCAGGATCAGGTTGTAGCTGCGGGAAATGAACTCCCGCTTCGGTCCGCGCACCACCCGTGACCCGCGACCCAGCCGGGTCCCGATCGCCAGGTCGGAGTGCCCGGACACGAGCGGGGCGACCAGCGGGAGCAGCGCGCCGAGGTCGGTGGAGAGGTCGACGTCGCAGTAGGCGAGCACCTCGGCGTCGGAGTCGGACCAGACCTGGCGCAGCGCGCGGCCGCGGCCCTTCTGGTCCAGGCGCACCGTGGTGACCTCGGCGATCTCGGCGGCGAGGCGCTGTGCGATCTGCGGGGTGGCGTCGGTGCTGGCGTTGTCGGCGACGGTGATCCGGAACGTGTAGGGGAATCCGGAGGCGAGGAACGCGTGCAGGCGCCGCACCGAGGATTCCAGGTCGCGCTCCTCGTCGAAGACGGGGACGACGATGTCGAGCACGGTCCGGTCGCGGTCGGACGGACGCGCTCCGGGGCGTCCCGGGTGGATGCCGGTTGCGGGGCCGGTGACGACTCTGGTCATGGGATCGACGATCGGGTCCCGGGCTGTCGTGGCGGTGTGATCGACCTGTGCGTCGGCTGTGAGCCGGGCGTCCTGTCGTCGGGTCACGACGCGCTCAGGGCGTAGAGGGTGACGCCGTCGACCGTGCGGGCCGGGAACGTCGCCGCGACCCACTCGGCGATGAGGCGCGCGTCGTCGCTGCCGCCGGAGGCGGTGGAGATCATCCCGGTGCCCGCGGAGCCGATGAACCAGTGGATCCGGTGCTGCGCCGCCATCTGCTGGAACTGTGCGAGCGTCGGGTAGGGGTCGGTGCCGTTGAACCCGCCGACGGCGAGCACCGGTGCCCCCGACGCGAGCTGGTAGCCCGCCGCCTGCATCGAGCTCACCGTGGCCGCGGCCCAGGTGAAGCTGCCCGCGCCTGCCGAGACCAACCCCGTGACCTGCGACGACGGCGTGGGCGCGCTGAGGATGCCCCCGGGGCCGCCGCCGCGCCCGCCGGCACCGCCCGGTCCCCGGGTGGGTCCGCCACCGGCCCAACGGGCGCCGCCCGGCACGCCGGAGCCGGAACCGGGCCACGGCCCGCGCATCGTGCCGTGACCACCCCGGCCCCCGCCCGGGCCGGACGCGTAGCCCGCCGGGCCGGAGCTCGGGATCGCCCCGGTGTGCGGCGTCGCCGCCGTCGCCAGCGCCCAGGCCATCGTCCCGCCGGCCCCGGCCAGCAGCGCCGCGGTGAGCACCCCGGCCGCGAGTACCCGCGGCATCCGGTGCACCCCGAGCAGCGCGAGCGCCGCGCCGAGCCCGACGACGAGCACCGCGGGGCGCAGCCACCAGAGCCATTCCGCGGGCAGCAGCGCGTACGCCCACACCGCCGTCGCCGCGACCGCAGCGGCCAGCCACCACCGGGCGGCCGCGGACGCACGGTCTCGCCACAGCGTCGCCCCGCCGATCCCGACCAGCGCGGCGACCGCCGGGGCGAGCGCGACGGTGTAGTAGCTGTGCACGATCCCGGCCATCAGGCTGAAGGTCAGCCCGGTGACCAGCAGCCAGCCGCCCCACAACACGGTCGCGGCGCGCAGCGGATCGGTGCGCGGTGCCCTCCGGGTCCGCCACAGCAGCACCCCGAGCAGCACCAGCGCCGCGGGCAGCAGCCAGGACGCCTCCCGGCCCATCTCCGAGCCGAACAGCCGCAGCAGCCCGGTCTCGCCCCAGCCACCGGCGCGTCCGCCCGCGCCGCCGCCGACGGAGCCGACCTCGTCGCCGGTGAGCCGGCCGACGCCGTTGTAGCCGACGACCAGCTCCAGCACGCTGTTGCCCTGGGAGCCGCCGATCCAGGGCCGGTCCGCGGCGGGCCACAGCTCCACGACCAGTACCCACCAGCCCGCCGAGACCAGCAGTGCGGCCCCGGCGGCGAGCAGCGCCCGGATCCGCGGCCACCAGGTGAGCGGAGCGGCGAGCAGCCACACCGCGGTGAACGCCGGCAGCACCAGGAACGCCTGCAGCATCTTGGTGAGGAAGCCGTAGCCGACCAGCAGGCCGACGAGCACCAGCCACCGGGTGCGGCCCTGCTCCACCGCCCGGGTGAGGGCGTAGGCGGCACCGGTCAGGACGAGCACGAGCATCGCGTCGGGGTTGTCGAAGCGGAACATCAGCACCGCCACCGGGGTGAGCGCGAGCGCGGCCCCGGCG
>NZ_VRMC01000168.1:0-4818 GCF_008369905.1 Pseudonocardia sp. EV170527-09 | reverse complement strand
CCACTTCACAACCGGAGGCCTTCGTCTGTCAGCCAGACTCACCGCCCCCGGACGGGACAACCTCCCTGGACATCACACCTAGAGGCGCTAGGCGAGCGCGTCACCGCTGCGATCGCCGCGATCGACACCGCCGTGGTCCTCGACGTCGACCACGGCACCGCGCCGGGCCTCACTGCCAGTGTCGGCGCGGCGGGGTGGCCCGACACCGCAGACAGCATCGACCAGCTGCTCACCCGCGCCGACGCCGAGCTCAATCGGGCGAAGTCGCAAGGTGTGGGCATCGTCAGCGTGGCCACGACCTCGGTGACCAGCGAAGCAGCCGCGATGGTGGCACGCACCAACCCAGGGGGCACGCCCCGCTGACGGCATTGATCCTGCTCGTCGGGGGAGACGACAGCACACCCATCAGTAGCGTTTCTCCATCAGATCACTACTGGTTGAGCCTCCCTCGGGGTAGACCTACTGTGATCGGTTTCCGGGCGAGGGGGACGAGATGCGGGCACGCAGACGCGCACAGAGCGAGGAGCCGGCGAGCTGGACCGAGCTCGTCGCGCGTGCCCGTCGCAAGCTCCGTGACGAGGGGCTCGACCCCTGCCCGGAGTCCGAGGTCGACCTGGAGGCATTCGCCGAACGCCTCGGCCAGACCCGTGGGCTGACCATCCGGCTGCTTCCGGTCGAGCTGGGAGCAGCCGCCCGCGAGCTGTGCGGGCTATGTACTGTCCCCCGTCCCGGCGTCGCGGTCGTCTTCTACGCTCACGCTGCCAGCGAGCTCGCCCGACGCCACAACATCGCCCACGAACTCGGTCACCTGTTCTTCGACCACCAAGCCCGCAGCGCCCGCTTCCGGCCCAGCTTCAGCACGGTGCTGTCGGACTCCCAGCAGCGGCTCAGTGCCTGGATGGGCACCGATCCGTCCTACGGCGCGCACGACGAAGCCGAAGCCGACTCCCTCGGCGCGGCGCTGTTGGGCTACGGACCGACCAGACGATCACACCGCTGGGTCGCCACCGCCGAGGTGCGCGCCGCAGCGTCCCGTCTGGAGTCCGCATTTACATGAGGTCCCGATGCACCTGACCCTGAGCCTCGTCGCTGCGACCACGCTCCTGCTGGCCGCGGTGCTGGGGCTGCGACGTCGAACACAGCCCGCGGTGGGGATCACCGTGGCGGCCTTCTTTGCTGGTGTCGCCGCGGTGCTGGGTGCCATACCGCTCCCCGAGATGCCGACGTCGCGGGCGTACCTCGCCGCCGGAGTCCTCATCGCGATCGGCCTGGCGGGCACCGGCTTGTTCACCACGGCGTCAGCTCTCTCGCGCCGGCTCTACGCGATCTCCCCGATCGCGGCAGGAGGTGGCGTCCTCCTCGGTCAGATCCTGCTGATCGTCGACGGGGCCCTGCACCCGCTCATCGAGCCCCGGACCGGTGGGAGCTGCAACCCCCAACTCGCCATGCTGACTGGCCTCACCCTGGCCTGGCCGATGGTCGGTGCCGGGGTTCTGATCGGGCACGGCCGCCGGGTGCTGCGCTACATCCCCAGCACCGCCATGCAGACGACTCTCCGATTGTCCGCCGCACTGTTCGTGGCAGCGCTGTCGGCACTTGCGGTCCTCGCTGCGCTCCAGCTCTTGCCCGCTACCAGCCCAGGCGCCCGAGGGGTGATCGCGGCCAGTGACGTCGTCATGCTTTGCTGCGCGACGCTGCTCGGGCTCGGGCTCGTCGCCACTCGGCTCAGCATCCCACTGCAACCGGTCATCGAGCAGATCCGGGCAGCCGTCCTGTTCCATCGGCTCCGCGGGCTCGAACAAGTCCTCGTATCAGCAGTCCCGAGTTGGAAGCAGAGTGAGGTGATCGCTCAGCCGAGCCTGCTGCGAGAGCGGCCGGACGCGGCGCTCTACGCGCGGATGGTCGTCATCTGGGACACCACCCGGGCTCTGCTCAGCAGAGTTCCCACCCAGGTGGTGTCCGCAGCCGTCGACTTTGCTCACGAGAACGGCTCCGGGACCTCCCCCGACCGCCGGGCGGCGCTGGCCGAGGCCAGCTGGCTGGCCTGGGCCCTTCGAGGTGAGCTCGGCGACGGCCCGGACGCGGCGTTCCAGGTCCTCGATCCCGAACTGCCGCCACGCACCGGCGAGCTGCTCGCCGAGGCACGTCTACAGGTCGAGGTCGCCACCCAGCTGCGTCACGGGAGGCTGGTCGAGCCTTTCCTACGCCATCTCCTCACAATCGAAGCTCAGCACGACCCTCAGGCTGCAGGCGCCATGCGGCAAGACCTCGATCGTCAGCCGGTCATACGGGACTCGTAGCGGAACAGTACGGCCAGCTGGGGGACCGAACGGCGCACGTCACGTGAGGAGGCGACGGCCAACACCGTCAGGTCGTCCGCCGCAGCCCACAACTGCTCGGCCGAGGACAACTCGCCGTCGTGAGCGCGTGCGGTCAGATGCGCGATGGCGGCGTCGTTGCGCGGGCTCAGGTGCGCGATCCGCCACAGCAGATGACGGGCTGCGGCGAGGTAGGCGTCATCCGACCTGGGACCTGCTGGCCGTCGAGCTCGGCGAGCAGGTCCCAGGTCGGCTCCCCGACTGCCGGACGCACCGCGAACAGCGGACGCGCCCCTTCCCGCTCCCGGACCGCCCGTTCGCGGCTGCGCCTTCGGGACGCCCAGGCCACGAAGCCGACCGCAGTAGTGACCAGAAGAAGCACCAGCAGCGCCTCGGACGCCAGCAGGGCCGCTGCGCTGAGCCCGCCACCGACCAGCAGTGAGATCACGAGCAGACGTGTCCGATGCGGAACCGGTGCGGACGCCGTGTCGGCGGCGTCGGATAACAACGCCATCATCAACGGTCCGGGCAGCAACGGGTCGGCGACGACCAGCTGCCCCGCACGGGGCAGCACCGCGCCCCACCAGGTCAGCTTGACGCTGGCCGGTACGGAGGCGGGAGCTCCACCGAGCTGCCGGCTGTCGCGTGCGGTCACCTGCGCAGCCTCCGTGAACACGTCGCTTGCCTGCCTGAGCCCGATGGCGCACTCATCCAGCGGGATGACGCTGCGAATACAACATATCGCGCCCCGTAGGACTATACGAACGAGCGCCCCGTCACCTGGTGAGACCAACCACCTACACGAAGCGCAACGGATCCTGTGACGCCAGGTAGCTGCAGACGGCAAAGGCAGGATGACGAGAGTGATCGGCCCGGCTGTCGACCTCGCCGAGAGCGTGACTTAGAGCCGAGATCGGTACCCCTGCGCTCAGCGCGAGCGAGACAAAGGTTTGCTCCAACGCCGCCGGGGTCACCCGCCGATCCAGACCGACCGCCGCCGAGATCGCGGTGAGGCGCGCAGCGGCCTCCGCCGGCGAGAGCCGCTCACCGGTGTCCAGCGCACGCAACAACGGGCCTTCCGAACGCCCTCCGGTGCACTGCGTCAGGGCCGTTGCAGTCGCCGCCGCGAGTGGTACCACCGATCGGCGACCCCACCGGCGGGGCAGACGGACCACGCTCAACCCGCCGGTCGAGGCCAGGTGCTCGATGTCCAGACTCAGCGCTTCACCCACCCCGAGTCCGTTCACCGCGACCAGGAGGAGCAGACCCAACGTCTGCTTGTCGGTCATCTCCGCGGTGTCGAGCAGCCAGATCAGCATCGCGGGTTCGAGGGGCGCGTCGGCATCTGCCGCGGGAGTCCCCGGCGTCGCCGCCGACGGGCCCGGACTACCCGGCGAGGGGCCCGCAACCTTGCTCACCGCGGACCGGAACTGATCCAGCACGGTCTGGGCGCGCTCCATGTGCCGGTAGGTGCGCCCGAATGGATCCGTGGAGAGGAAGGCTTGGACCGCCGTGGGATCCAGAGCCAGCGGATCAGAGCCCATCCGACGGCACCACCGCTCCCATGCGCCGAGTACCTGACGCGCTGTACGACGTGCGCCACCCTCACTGGCGCGCGACACGAACTCCGCCGCCAGCTGGGGGAAGTCCACAGCTCCAGCGTCGTCTGCGCGCCCGGTATTGCCGGGGTCGTCTCTACACACGCCCTCATGCTCCCGGTCGTGCTGAGGTACCGACGGCCCGGGCGGGGAAGAGGCGGACGCAGGACACCCAAGGCCCGACCCGCACACTAAACGAACAACACCCGCGAACAGCTGATCGGAATGCTTGAACCGGCACGGGGCGGCCTGCGTCGGGGTGGCGTCATCGCGCGGTAGAACTACGGTCGGCCTTCTCGAGACTCGGGCGACCGGCCGGATGAAGGGGGCAGAGTGGTGGCGCAGGGGGACTCGGCGCGGTCGCGGTCTCTGGCGGACAAGCTGAACTACCTGTTCAGCACACTCGAGGCGGAAGGGCGGCCCTCCACTCTGGACGAGGTTGTCGCGGGCATCCGAGCATCCGGCGGGTCGGTATCGCGAGGGACGTTGAACCACCTGCGTCTGGGGCGTACGACGAACCCGTCGAAGGCGACGCTGGAGGACATCGCCCGGTTCTTCCAAGTGCCGGTCAGCTACCTGCTCGACGACCCGTACGCGCAGGTCAGCACCGAGGATCTTGAGGTGCTGCAGGTCGTGCGGCAGGCAGAGATCGCCGACCTCGTCCGGGCCATCGGTCACCTCCGGCCGGCGACCCGCCGCGCGCTGGAGCAGGTCGTCGCCGATCTGCGGGCCATGCAGGCGTCTGGACCCACGGAGCGCACGGACCGCCCCTGACCTGCCCACTCATCCGGCAGTGGGGCTCCCGACCAGCCGCGACGGACGGGGTGTCGACGACGGCCTGAGACTGACCCCCTGACGTCGGATTGGGATTGACCCCTTCTGGGCGACGCTGAGGGGGTGTT
>NZ_VRMC01000167.1:0-4821 GCF_008369905.1 Pseudonocardia sp. EV170527-09 | reverse complement strand
CGCATCCTCACTAGTTCCAGGTCACCGCGATGATGATCATCGCCAGGACGATCGCGTTCCCGAGAACCACCAGCGCAAGCCACACTCCCGCGTGAGCGGGCCGCGCCGCCACCCCACCAGCGCGGCGTTCACGGCGTTCACGGCGGCATTCACTGCGCTGGTGCTCACACTCGAGGGCGTCGACGAACGCCGCCCGGTTGAACACCACGGTAGCGACATCGTCTTCCTCGAACAGGCCCGGACGCCCGTATCCGGACAGCGCCCGCTGACCACGCTGCCCACCCTGACCACTGCTACGGCTGGCGACCACCACGTCACTGTCCGCGACGAACCGGGCGAAGGCCAGAGACCCCCACCAACATCACCCGAACCATCACCCGAACCGATGCCAGCAGCACTACACCGAGCTCACCGCCGATACACCCGCAAGCCCACCACCAAACGCGGATTCCACGCCGTCCCCGCCAGCAACTTGTTCTGGGCCAGCCACGCTGTGGCCTTACCCAGATCACCGCGCAGGCGTTCCCGCACAGTGTTCGGCAGTCCGTCCGGGCCGCACACCCGCTCCTCCAACAGGGCGCCGATGACCCGCGACAACGACTGGCGGGTCGTCAGCGGCGGCCGCCGCCGGTCCAGGACCTGAGAGATCCGCGTCGACAGGACCGTGACGTCTTCTGGGTGGAGCTGGTTGTTCGGGCGGAGCTGCGTCGACCCCGACGGCGACACTGACACCACCAACCACCCCGCCTGCCCCGACTTCTTCGACACAGAACTCGGCCCAGAACTCAGACCGGAACTCAGACCGGAACTCGGGCCGGGATTCGGTGGGGTCGGCGCCGGTGCGGTCTTCGGCGGAGCCGGTGCCGCCGTCGACTGGACCGGCGATGCGCTCTTCAGCTCGCTCTTCGGCTCGCTCTTCGGCTGCGGCGGCGGCTCGGCCTCCGGAGCCGTGGCCGGGGTCGGGGTGTCGGTGGGCTTCTTCTTTTTCTTCTTCAGTGAATGCTGCCGTTCGGGGATCGTCCCTGACACCTCACCGGCCACGGTGAAGGACACGACCAGGAACGGGCCCCGGGACAGTTTCTTGCCCATACCCCCGGCGAGACCCTCGAGATAGGCCTCCCACGAGGCCGCGACGGTGAAATCGGCCAGCGTCAACCCGGCCGCCGACGCCACCGCCTCGACCTTCGCGGCCTTGACCGGGCCGGCGATCCCGGTGACCCGCACCGGCACCCGCACCTTCCCCACGCCCGCCGTCACGATCTCTCCGACCGCCAGGCCCCGGTTCCGGCCGGCCGCCACGATCGTCGCCCGCTTCCCACCAGCGACGATCCGCCGCACCGACAACGCCCCGAACCACCACAACCGACCCGCACCCGCAGGCCCTACCGGTGCGAGATCAGGGGCAGCGGGATCAGGGGCAGCGGGATCAGGGGCAGCGACGTTCATGCCCGGTATTCTCGCCCGACCGCCGTTCTCGACCCGTGCACCGGTCCAGACACGGACTGAACCGGCCACCGGCGACGTCGAGATGACGCACACAACGACATCGATATGCACAGATATGCACAGCGGCGGGCGGTGAGGTGTTCTCAGTCGGTCAGGGCCAGGACGAGATTGTCCGCGGCGGCGCGCTGGGCGGCTTTCTTCGACGTGGCCCTGCCGTCGCGTTCCACGCCCCCCATCGTCGGGCAGGGTCGCGGTCGCGGTGTTGACGAACACCTGCGCATGACTCGGGCCCTCCGCGCCGTCATCACGGAACCCCAGGCGCTCGAGCCGGCCGGTCTGACACCAGTTCTGCAGCAACGACATCGACGCCGGGAACTTCCCCCGCAGCTTCCTCAGCCGGGTCGGCAACGCGTTCCTGTCGATCTGTCCGCAGCGGTTAGCTTGGTGGGCCAAAGAACTCTCTGCCCCTGTCGCACACTGAGCCTTTGCCAACTTGGTCAGGTGTTGGCGATCATGAGGGTCTGAACTGCGGCGATGAGCTTGTCGGCCCGGTTCGGGCTGGAGCGGATCTTGCGGAGGATCTTCCAGTTCTTCAGCTCGGCGTTGGCCCGTTCACCCGGGCCCCGGCGACGGGCGTGAGCGGCGTTCACAGCCTTTTGATTGCTGGACAGGGGGCGGTAGCTGCCGGTGTCGGGGTCGAGGCGCCGACGCCGCTGCGGGACCGCCACGGTCGGGCCTGCGCCCTGGTAGGCGGTATCGGCCACCGCCACGATCCGGTGCTCGGTCAGGGCGTCGATGATGCCGTGCCCGCGGGCCGCGCCCATGTCGTGGCGTGCTCCGGGAAGCGGCGGGGAGATCCACACCAGGCGGCCGGCCGGATCAGCTATCACCTGCACGTTGAGCCCGTGACACTTGTGCTTGCCGGAGTAGAACCCGCGGTCATACCCACCGGCCATGCCGACCCGGTCGATACGCAGCAGGGTGCCGTCGAGGATCACGAACGCCTTCCCGAGCGCGACCTCGATCGCCTGATCGAGGGTGGGGGCCATCGCCGCGAGCAGCTCATCGCCTCGCGCAGGTAGCGGTAGACCGTCGAGGTGCCGACCCGGAAACCGCAGGCCAGATCGGCGTAGGTCTCGCCCTTGCGCAGGTGGGCGACCACGAGCAGGGCTTGGCGGCCGCACGTCAGCTTCCGCCACCGGGTCGCCCTCTGGTTGCGGTGCGCACGCAGCGCATCGGAGAGCACGTGCAGGGCGCGGCTGGACACGGTCATCCCGGACGGGTAGGACAACACCTTGAAGCTCCTGGTTGGACGGTTTCGATCTCAGCAATCGCCCGTCTACCAGGAGCTTCACCCATTCGAGGTCGCGCCACGCCGCACACACCCTGACCAGCCCGAACACCAGGTTGGCAAAGGCTCACTGACGAGCACCGGGGGACCCGACCCGCACCGAACCGACGAAGCGGACAGAGCAGACAGGGCAGTGCTGCCGTCGCTTCCGGTCCTCACCCGCCCCTGGGGTAGAGGTGTCCGGCCAGCCCCAGCGGCAAGCGGTATGGAGTTGGGTGGGCGCGGGCTGCGGTCCGGATCGACTTGCCCACGACCCGCTACCTGATCGACACCGACCGAGGACCGGTCACCACCGCCGACCATCCCTGCTCCGGGACCGCACCCCACCACCGCCGACCATCCGGACCCGTCCACTTGATCTCCGGCACACCCACAGCAACCGGGACACCGTTGAATATGTCCGTCGCATACCCGCTAGCAGAATACGACACTCCCCGCTGAACCCAGTACAAGGGAAAGCCAGTCAACGGACAGAGGTGCAAGTCCGCGAACCGCCCCCCCAACGCCGCACCGTCAAGCTGATAAGTGAACAACAACGACAAATCGTCGGCGAGCCAGCACTCCTCGGTGACCAAGCTGCTAGGAACCGCCTCAACCCAAATACGTGCCGCCTCAACAAGACTATGCCCTACAGCAGTGGCCCACCCCTCCCTATCAACATCTGCAAACATCACATCCCCAAACTCAGTCATGACTCCCCTACCGGGCCCTCATACATGATCTGCTCTCCCCCCGGCCCCATGTACACAACCTGCTCCTTCTCCTCGTCAGGGCTCCCCCCTGGAGCCGACCGAGCCGGGCCACCGAAAACCTGATTGATCCACTCCGGGCAACGAGGCCGAGTCTTCCCGAACTCACAAAACGCAGTCACTACGCCCGTCATTCCCGACTTCGGAGCGCGCCAGAAAGGATTGTAATCGATCGCCACCGTCACCCACACCCTCTCGGAAACCGTGCAACCACTAAGCTTGCACACTCGCCGCACAAATTCACCCCGGTGGGCCCACCTGCCCGGCGCTTGATTTTTAACTTGCATCGGGCCGGTTACGACAGCCGCAACAACCTGATCATTCTTAATATTATGCTTCCAGAACACCTTGTCGTACCCGAACCCCGAGTCCGGCCTCTCCGCATACCAGAAACCTCGACGATAGAACACCGGACCGCCGACGGAGTTCTTGAAAACCTTCCGGACATACGCCTGATACGACACAGGAGGCTCCGGACGTGCCGCCATCACCCCAGGCGGCGGCGGATCACCCTCAGCCGCCGAAACACCCACGACAGAAATAAGACACGCCAACGTCACCACAAGAACCACTGCGGATCTGCACACGCCCCGCGACATGCAATTACTCGAAACCATGCGGCGACCTTAACCACCCGCCACGCCAGCCGAATAGGCCGGGCGTCTTCGTTACCGACCCGCCGAGCGCAAGCCGCTACCGCTAGACCACCCGCGGTAAAAAGTTCCGCCCTGCACGTCCCGCTTTGCGAACTATCACCACAATTTTCGCTCCCGCCACGAGTCACCGACCTCCCGCGACCGACAGCCCGCCGAGCGCTCAGGCCGCGCGATACGCCGGGGCCCCTCGCCACACACACCACCCCCCACCCGCCCCGGCCAGACACCGGGACGAAGATCATCAGTTGATGCATGGGTGTGCTGCGGTTGATCTTGATCGTCTGGCGGGTCAGCACCCGCGGGAGACTGACGCGACGACCGCGATGGATGCGGGACACCCGCGCCGATGACTCCACCGCAGGCGTGCAGCTCCCCGCGCCCAAGGGTCACGCAGCAGTCGACACGAACGCCGGAGCGACCGAGATGCCCGGAGCCGAGTAGTGCTCGATCCCCCTGCTCAATCACGATCACCCCGCCGTTACCCCAGCCGAGTAGTACCCAACCACCCTCGAACAGATACGCCCACAACAACCCGAGCATCCGGTCACGTCCGCTGACGTGGTGGACGAAGACGGCTACCTCGTGAGCCTTCGTCGGTCAAACTACGCGGTGATCGCGG
>NZ_VRMC01000166.1:0-4989 GCF_008369905.1 Pseudonocardia sp. EV170527-09 | reverse complement strand
GTCGGCCATCCCCGCCGGCCCCTCGGCCCGGTAGCGGTCGGACCACTTCTTGGCGGTCCGCGCGGAGACCATGAACATTGTCGCGGCCGCGGTGTGGGTCCAGCCGTGCTCGACGACGAGTTGAGCGAGCCGCAGCCGGGCGCGCGGGGTCAGAGCGGCGTTAGCGTGGGACACGAAGGCCTCCGGTGGGTGAAGCGGTTCCTAGACAGCTCCACTTCACAACCGGAGGCCTTCGTCTGTCAGCCAGACTCACCGCCCCCGGACGGGACAACCTCCCTGGACATCACACCTAGCATGCCGTCATGGCCGTGCGGTGGAGGAACAGCCGCCCCGCGCCGGCCCCCGCCGACGACGGGCGTTGGGGCGTGGCGCGGCTGGTCGCCGAGCGCGAGGCGGACCGGCGGGCCCGGGAACGGGGTGCCCACCCCGCGGGCCCCGCCGGGGCGGCGCAGGACGCGCCCGCGGACCGGCCGGACCCCGACCCGTCCTCGGACGGTGAGCAGCCCGCTGCGGGCGGGCCAGACATCGACGGCCCCACCCGGCGGACCCTGACCGCGGTCCGGCGCCGCAGGCCGGGCCCCGCCGCCATCCCCACCCCGGACGAGGACGCGGACGACTCGGTCCCCGGGCCCCGCCGCCCGGTGACGCCCGCCCCGTCGTCACCGGTTCCGCCGGTGCCCCGGCGGTCCCCGACCGGCCCGGTGCCCCGGCTGCCCGCCCCGCGCCGACCCCGTTCCGGCGGCGAGGAACCCGTCGGGACGGTCTACCGGCCGCCCGCGGTGTCCGCCCGGCCCCCGGTCGACCTCGACGAGGGCCTGCTCGGCTTCTCCCGGCTCACCCGCGGCCGGGTCGGAGCGCGGGTGTTCACGATCGTCTTCGTGCTGATCTACCTGGTGATCCTGGTCCAGACACTGTCGACGATCGTCTGAGGTCCCGCGGTCGCCGTCGGTGGCCCCGTCTAGCCTGAATATCCGCATGCCGCACCGCGTGAGGAGGTGAGCCGCGATCACGACCCCGTCGTCGACGTCGTCGCACCGCCTGACGTCGGTCCTCGCGATCCCCGCCTTCCGCAGGCTCTGGTCGGTCACCGCGGTCACCGCGACCGGCGAGTGGCTGGCGCTGCTGGCACTCACCTCGCTGGCGACCCACCTCACCGCGGGCGCCGGGTTCACCGCGCAGAGCTTCGCGCTCGGCGGCGTCGTCGCGACCAAGCTGGTGCCGTCGCTGCTGTTCGGGCCGCTCGCCGGGGTGCTCGCCGACCGCTTCGACCGGCGCAAGGTCATGGTGACCTGCGACCTCGCGAAGTTCGGGCTGCTGCTGTCGATCCCGTTCGTCGGGCAGCTGTGGTGGCTGCTGGTCGTGACGCTGCTGCTCGAGCTGTGCACCATGTTCTGGATCCCGGCGAAGGACGCGGCCGTCCCGAACCTGCTGCGCAGCCCGGCGCAGATGGAGAGCGCCGCGCAGCTGGGCCTGCTGGTGACCTACGGCGTCGCGGTCGTCGGCGGTGCGGGGCTGTTCGCGCTGGTCAGCAAGGTCGGCCCGATGTTCGGGGCGGACCAGGAGACCACCGTCTACGCGGCGCTGTGCCTCAACGGGTTCGCGTTCCTGCTCTCGGCGCTGGTGGTGTACTTCGCGATCCCGGAGATCTCCGGCCGGGCCACCGAGGCCGAGCGGCAGCAGGCGCCGCCGTCGCTGCTGTACCTGCTGCGCGACGGCTACACCTACGTCGTCCGCACCCCGCTCGTGCGCGGGCTGGTCGTCGGCGTCGTCGGCGCGTTCACCGCGGGCGGCGCCGTGATCGCGACGGCCAAGCTCTACGCGTCGAGCCTCGGCGGCGGGGACGCGGCGTACTCGATCCTGTTCGCATCGGTGTTCGCCGGACTCGCCGCGGGGATGGCCCTCGGCCCGGTGCTGGCCCGGCAGGTGCCGCACCGGCGGCTGTTCGGCAGCGCGATCGTCGGGGCCGGGGTGTCACTCGTCGTCGTGGCGGTGGCGGTGCACCTGTTCATGGCGATCGCCGCGGTGCTGGTCGTCGGCGCGTTCGCCGGGATCGCGTTCCTGACCGGGCTCACGATCATCGGCACCGAGGTCGCCGACGGGATCCGCGGCCGGGTCAACGCGTTCGTGCAGTCCCTGGTCCGGCTGGTGCTGCTGGGGGCGATGTCGGTGGTGCCGGTCGTCGTCGGCGTCGTGGCGACCCGGACGGTGACCGTCGGCGACACCGCGCTGCTGGTCGACGGCACGCGGTTCGTGCTCGCCGGAGCGGGCGTCCTGGCGGCGACGGTCGGCGTCGTCGCGCGCCGGCAGATGACGGAGGAGGGATCGTCGTGAGTGTGTGGGACGACGTGGTGGGCCAGCCCGCCGCCGTCGCCGAGCTGGACGCGGCGGCATCGGACCCGTCGGCGATGACCCACGCCTGGCTGTTCACCGGGCCGCCCGGCTCCGGCCGGTCCAACGCCGCGCGCGCCTTCGCGGCCGCCCTGCAGTGCCGTTACCACGGCTGCGGCGAGTGCGCGGCCTGCCGGACCGTCATGGCGGGCACGCACTCCGACGTCCGGGAGATCGTCCCCGAGGGACTGTCCATCTCGGTCGCCGAGATGCGCTCGCTCGTGCAGCTCGCCGCACGCAAGCCCGCCACCGGGACCTGGCAGATCGTGATCATCGCTGACGCCGACCGGCTCACCGAGGGTGCGTCGAACGCGCTGCTCAAGGCGGTCGAGGAGCCGGCTCCGGAGACGGTGTTCCTGCTCTGCGCGCCGTCCGACCATCCCGACGACGTGCCCGTCACGATCCGGTCGCGCTGCCGGATGGTGCACCTGCGCAGCCCGGCGCCCGACGCCGTCGCCGGGGTGCTGCGCGACCGCGACGGCATCGATCCCGAGCAGGCCCGGTGGGCCGCGTCGGTGTGCGGCGGCCACGTCGGCCGGGCGCGGCGCCTCGCCCGCGACCCGCAGGCCCGTGCCCGTCGCGAGGAGATCCTCGGCGTGCCGACGAAGCTCCGTCGCCTCGGCGACGCGTTCTTCCACGCCGACGTGCTGATCCGCGCGGCCGAGGCCGAGGCCGACGAGCTGCGCTCCTCCCGTGACGAGTCCGAGCGCGAGGAGCTCGCGGTCGCGATGGGCGCCGGCGGCACCGGCAAGGGCGCCGCCGCGGCGGCCCGCTCGGCGAAGGCGGCCGAGCGGGACCTGGAGAAGCGGCAGAAGAGCCGCGCCACCCGTACACAGCGGGACGCGCTCGACCGTGCCCTGGTCGACCTCGCCGGCTTCTACCGGGACGCGATCGTCGCCGCGACCGGTGCGACGGTGCCGCTGACCAACCCGGACCGCGACCGCGAGATCCGGGTGGCCGCCGCCGAGTGGGGACCGGAGTCGAGCCTGCGCCGGCTGGAGGCGGTGCTCGCCTGCCGCGACGCGCTGGAGCAGAACGTGAAGCCGCGGATCGCCGTCGAGGCGATGATGACCGCGCTGCACCGTGGATGACCGGCCACCTCACACTGCTTCCCGTTCACCCGCTCAGCTCCACCCGCGTCGCCAGCACCACCTGGTCGCTGGTGGGGTCCGGCGCCCCCCGCAGCTCCGGCGGCCGCGGCACGAAGCCCGGCACCCGATTCAGCCCCGGCGAGAGGTCCGCGACGGCCACGCCCAGCGGCCCCGGCCCCGTCACCAGCTCGACGACGGCACCCGCGGCCGGCACCGCGTGTAGCCGGATCTCGGTCAGCCCGTCCGCCGGCGCGGCCGACACCGCGGGCCGTCCGGCGGGGGTCACGGTCGCCGCGGTGACGGTCCGGTCCGGTCGTAGCGTGATCCCCGGCGCCCCGCGCGGGCTCGTCACACGCAGCACCGCCCGGTCCGCGGTGCGGTTCAGGATCTCCGCCCGCGGCCCCGGCGCGGCCAGCGGCTGCGCCGGCCCGGTCCGGACCTCGTCCGGCCCCGGCCAGGCCGGCACCTCCCGCGCCGGGGTGTCCAGGTAGCGGGCAGTCCAGGGCGCAGGGACGGTCTGGTTGCTGACCCAGCGGGCACCCTCGTCGTCCTGCAGGAACGACAGGTGCGAGGCCTGCGGCCGCTCCGCCGACGGACCGTTCAGCGCCGCCCCCACCCCGGCGAGGACGACCGCGGCCAGCACCGCCGCGACGGGCACCGGCCACGCCCGCCCGGGCCGGTCTCCGGCCGCCGCCCGTCGCACCCCCTCCGGTACGAGAACGAGTGTGAGCGCCGCGGCGGTGAGCACGAGCGCCGCGGCCGGGACGCCGTCGGACACCCCGGACAGTACGAACAGATCCCAGCCCAGCGGCACCAGCAGCGCCGCCACCGGTACCGCGCCCAGCGTGGCGGCTGCCGTCGCGCCGACCGGACGCCCCCGTAGCGCCAGGGCGGCGGCGAGCCCGACGCCCGCGGCGGCCGCGGGCCACGCGAACAGGTACGACGCGCCCGGCACCGTGGCCGCTGTGACCAGGCCCAGCACGGCGAGCACCAGCGCCCCGGCCGTCGCCGCGCCGGCGGTGCCCGCCCAGCGGCGCACCGCGAGCCACCACAGTGCCGTCACTGCGACGGCCAGCGCCACCGCGGCCGCCTGCACCGGGACTGGGCGGTGCAGGAACGGCCCGGTGTCCGCCCAGACCGGGTGCACCGCCAGGAGCGCCTGCCACAGCCCCACCGACGCGAGCACCGTGGCGACGGCCGCGACGAGCAGTAGCACCGCCGCACCCAGGACGTGCGGCACCGTCGTCGCCTCGCACCGACGCGCGACCAGCACTGCGGCGACGACCGCGACCGCCCCGAGCGTCGCCACCGGCCACGCCAGCCACGACGGGTACACGACGGCCGTCCGGCGGGGTCTGTAACGAGAACGGTGGTTCCGGCGATGTTGTCAGTAGTGCTCGGCGCCCGGCCAGCGGTCACCGAAAGTGATGGCGAAGGCGTTGAGGACTGGCTTCCAGCGCATCATCCATCGGGTGTGGCCTCGTCCGGTCGGGTCGAGGCTGCGGGTGAC
>NZ_VRMC01000165.1:0-5064 GCF_008369905.1 Pseudonocardia sp. EV170527-09 | reverse complement strand
ACACCCCCTCAGCGTCGCCCAGAAGGGGTCAATCCCAATCCGACGTCAGGGGGTCAGTCTCAGGCCGTCGTCGACAGCTGCCGGCGCGGGCGCTCATGGTCGGCCTGCCGCGACGAGAGGGGAGCGGCCGTTGTCCGATCCTGACCCCAGCCCGACCGGGTTCGCGGTGTTCTGTGGGCTCGATGTCGGCAAGTCCGAACACCATGTCTGCGCTGTCACGAGCTGTCGTGTTGTTGCACCAGACGCATCGTTTCCTGCTTGAGGGACTACAGCCCCATGTTGGTGGCGGCGTTCGAGCTCCATGCGGTCTGGACGCGGACGTAGCCGCCGACCGAGGCCAGGGAGCGATGTCGGGTCTGGGCGGCGATCTCGCGGTCGGAGGCGCCGCGCAGATGTGCCCAGGTCACGAACCCGGCTCGCAGGGAGTGCGGGGAGTAGCCCTGCTCGGCGTGGCCGGCCGCGGCGGCGAGCTCGGTGATGCGGCGGTTGACCGAGGCCCGATGAAGCCCGGTGGGGGCCGGCCGGTTGCCGGTGGAGACCCGGCGCAGCAGCGGGCCCTCGGTGATCCCGGAGAGCTGGAGCCAGGCGTCGAGGGCGCGCACGGGGCAGGCATCGGGGTGGCTGGCGTAGGGCAGGACGACGAGCTCGGTCTGTTCGCCGCGCTGGTTGGTCTTCGACGAGGGGATGACCAGGGTCCGGCCGCGGTCGTGGGGCAGGACGTTGTCGACGGTCAGCGCGCAGAGTTCGGAGCAGCGCAGCGCGGAGAAGAACCCGATCAGCAGCAGGGCGCGGTCGCGGGCGCCGGCGAGGTCGGGCTCGGATGGGCGGGTACGGAACTCGCGGGTGGTGGCGGTGGCTGCGACGAGGTCGAACAGCTGTGGGGGCATCAGCGGCGGCGCCTGGTCGGGTGGGGCGCCATGGACGCGGCGGATGCCCTCCCAGACCGTGGTGACCCGGGCCGGGCTGGTCGGGTCGGGTAGGTCGGCCAGGGCGTGGAAGAACCGGATCGCGGCCATGCGCCGGCTCATGGTGGAGACCTTCGCCCCGGCTCGTGCCAGGGCGGTCAGGTACCCGCTGACCGCGGCCGGTGGGGCGGGTGCGGGCGCATGGTGTGCGCCGGCGCACCAGTCGCAGAACTCCTGCCAGTCGGCGCGGTAGGCCTCGATCGTCGCCGCGGCCTTCGAGGCCTGGCCGTAGGCGGCCTCCTCGGCCGAGAGCGGGCCGCCGTCGAGGTCGGTGACGGGCACCAGCCCGGCGGCCGCGGCCGCGGCGGTGAGCTCGCGCTGCTGGTGATCGGACACGATCAGCGACGGTAGCGAGCCAGGCCGACCTCGCCGGGGACCCGCGCCGCGACAGCGGCGGACCGCTGAGGGAGACGTCATGTGATCTGGCCATTGTCACGCTCGGAGCGGTCTCTACGACAGACGGTGCGAACGCCTGACGGACACCGGCTCCTTGGCGCTTAACTGATCATGGGATGGAGGCGCTGGTGGCATCTGATCTGGAGACGCTGATCGCGCAGGTGTGGAGCCCCGACGTCCGCCCCCTCGCGGAGGAGGCGTGGCGTTGCTACAACGCCGGTGCGATCCGGTCCTGCATCGCCGCGACCTGGTCGGCAGTCGGCGCCGACATCATCGGGAAGCTGGTCCGCCTGGCGGATGAAGGCGACGCCCAGGCCCAGCAGTTCCGACACAAGGTGGAGACCGCCCGAGAGCACGGCCTGAGGCCCGAGGGCGTCACCGCCATGCAGAAGATCGAGGGCGCGCTGGTCGACGAGGCCGTGAAGTTCGAGCTGATCGACACGATCGACGGCCGGGAGCTGAACCGGATCCGGGAAGACCGCCACCTGTGCGCGCACCCGTCGCTGCGCGCGGCCGGCGAGGCCTACACCCCGCGTGCCGAGGTCGGGCGGGCACATCTCGCGGTCGCCCTGACGACGTTGTTGGTCCATCCTCCGACGCAGGGCAAGAAGCTGATCGAGGAGTTCAAGAGCTACATCTGCGACCCGATGTGGGCGCCGTCTGCGTTGCACGTGCAGGCGACGTTCCATGATCGCACCCGAGTGGCGACCCGCAACTCCATCATCAAACTCGCGGCCAAGTCGGCGATGCTCGAACTCGCGGCGGACGGTGTCATCTCGCCGAGCGAGCACGCCGATCGGATGGCGGTGGCGCTGGAAGCTCTTGCCGAGCGGGATCGGGATACAGTGCGCGACGCCGTGGGGCATTGCCAAGAGCAGCTGCAGACCCTTGACGCTGCGACCCAGCTGCGGGTTCTGGTGCGGATGGCGGACCACGACTACTTCTGGTCGGCTGTGGGTCAGCCGCTCGCCGACCGGTTCCAGGCGCAGTTGAGCAGGCCGATCACTGTGGTGCCGTGGGAGCCCCTACCGCACGACGTGGCAGCCAGTCTCGCGGTCGTGGCGAGCAAGCAGGCACGGGACCGGCTGCCAGCCCTGGCCTTGCGGTTCGAGCAGCTCGATGATCACCACAGACGCAACGTCATGGCCGCGCGTGCCGCCGAGTATTTCGTTCCGGCGGTAATCGTTGCGCTGCAGACCGCCGGGAGCTGGCGGACCGGAGAAGCCGTGGGGCGGCTGCTCGTCCAGCACGCGGAGTATCTGACCGTGGAGACCCTGCAGGAAGCGTTGTGCAGCTGGCACGACAACAACGAGTGCCGACAGGCCGTGGAGATGCCCGGCCTGGCTGTGCAGCTGTTCCACGCGACGGCCCACCTCGGTGACGCCCGGTTCGGTCCTTTCGGCGATTTCGCCGCGAAGTGCGAGTCGACCGAGGGGCGCGCGGAGTACTACAGCTACCCGGGGCTGCACGAGGTGCTCCGGCGCGCGGAGGGAACCCGCCGGGGTTGACCCCGCGGTGTCGTCCTCGTGTCCTACCGGATGGGTACGACCGCCACCCCGACCTCGAGCTGTGTCCAGGCGGTGTCGGCGGTGACCGCCGGGCCGGCGAGGCGGGTGGCCAGGGCCAGGCAGCACCGATCGCCCAGGGACAGCCCGGCCGCCCGGGTGACCGGCCACAGGGTCGCGGCGGTGACGGCGTCGGTGGCGGTGACCGGTTCGATGCCGATCCCCAGGGTGCGCAGCTGGCGCAGGGTGCGGTCGGCGTCGACGCCGCGTTGGGCCAGCTTCTGGTAGACCTCCGAGAGGTTCACCGCCGAGATCACCGCTGCCTCGAGGTAGCTCTCGACGACGTCGGCGCCGGGCTCGGCGCGCAGCCAGGCCAGCACCGCGGAGGCGTCCAGCACCGCCGGGCCGCGGGAGCCAGGGGACTCGCTGACCGCAGCCCGGTCCGGCCCGGTCACGAGGAGGTGTCCTCGGTCGCGGCCTCGGCCCGGCGCTCGGCGATCAGCTCGTCGGCGGCCGAGTCCTGCGGGTCGCCCTGCCACTCCGCGGCGATCTCCCGGCGCATCCGCGCGACCAGCTGCGCCCGGGACTCCATCACCACCCGCCCGTCCTCGACCGACAGCAACAGCGTCGACCCGGCAGCCAATCCCAGATCACGACGCACCTGCGCGGGGATCAGGATTCGACCGTCCCGATTGACGACGACCTCGGCACGTCCCGCATCGTCTACCTGCTCCGACATACCACCGAGTCTAGCGCAGATGTGTCCACTACCTGACAGGCCGCTCTATGCGACGACAGAAAAGCCGGTGCACCCGCATCGAGATTCTACGCAACATAACGTTGCTTCTGTCGCCTGGCGTTCAGCTCTGCTCGGCGGCCTTCCCTGCATGGTCCCGCCAAGCACCAGCTGTTTCGTATCGTTTCGTTGCAACGCAACGAAACGAAACGAAACGAAATACAGAACGATTGACAGAACGATACGAAACAGCTAGGGTCGGCGTCGTGAGTGAGCAGCCCTTCCCCGGCGAGCCGGCCGACCGCAGCGGCGACACCGCGGCGACGTCACCGGTCGATCCGGGTCCCGGCGCGCCGTCGGACGGCGCCGGGCCGGTCGGGCCCGGCGGTCCGGCATGGCGGGCGCGCGCGGGGGCGCCGGAGCTGGAGCCGTGCCAGTTCCCGGGCTGTGCGAACACGATGGAGTACGCCGGGTCCGGGCGGCGGCCGAAGTACTGCTACCAGGTCGTGGGTGGGGTGATGCACGACCGGGTCAACGCCAAGCGGATCGCCGACGGCGGTGTCCCGGTGCGCCGCCGTGGTGTGCCCGATGACGCCCTTGCCCGTCCGATCGCCCGGGCGGAGAAGACCGTCGCCGAGCAGGTCGCTGCGCTGATCTCCCGCCTGGAGGTGAGCGGTGAGGAGCTGCGTTCCGCGCTGGGCGCCCTGGCCGATCCCGACGCGGTCGCCGCGGAGATCGCCGCTGTCCGGCGCGCTGCGCGCGCTGAGGTCGACCAGGCCCAGGCCGCGACCGACGAGGCCCGCGCCCAGGCCCGCGCCGCCCAAGATGCCGCCGAGGCCGCCCGCCGCTCGGCCGCCGAGTCCGACGACGCCGCCGCCGCGCTCGCCGAGCGCGATGCCGCCGAGCTCGCCCGCGCCGAGGCCGTCGCCGCCCGCGAGGCCGCCGAGGCTCAGCTCGCGGCGACCCGCGCCGAGCTGGAGCAGCAGGTCGCCGACCTCACCGCCGAGCGCGACGCGGCCCGGGCCGAGACCGAGCGGGTCACCACCGAGCTGACCGCCCAGCTGGCCGGAGTGCGTGCGGAGCTGGAGACCGCCGTCGCCGAGCGCGACACCGCGGCGGCCGCGCGCGACACCGCCGCGGCGGAGACCGAGCGAGTGAACGCTGAGCTGGCCGTGTTGACCCGGGAGCACACCCGCACCGAGTCCCAGCTCGCCGAGGCCCGGGCCCGCGTCGAGCAGCTGGCCACCGAACGCGACACCACGGCCGCGGACCTGGCGGCGACCCGCCGCGACCGCGACCGCGCCGAGACCGACCGCGCCCGCCTGGCCGACGAGATCAACGACGTGCGCGAGCAGGCCGCCGAGCACCGCGCCGGCCGGGCGGCGGCGGAGAGCAGCCTGGCCGCGCTGCGCGAGCAGCTCGCCCACGACGTCGACCGCGAACGCGCCTACGGCGAGCAACG
>NZ_VRMC01000164.1:0-5168 GCF_008369905.1 Pseudonocardia sp. EV170527-09 | reverse complement strand
GAGCTATTTACACCGCGTCCACCGCCGATGCCGCTGCAGCCGCGCTGGATGATCTCGATGACGAGTGGGGGCGAGCCTATCCGGCGATGATACGTTTGTGGCGTAACGCCTGGACCGAGTTCGTGCCGTTCCTCGACTACGACATCGAGGTCCGGAGGGTGATCTGTACGACGAACGCGATCGAATCGTTGAACGCCCGCTACCGGCGAGCGGTCCGAGCGCGAGGGCATTTCCCCAGCGAGCAGGCCGCGATGAAATGTCTGTACCTTGTCACCCGCAGCCTCGACCCGACCGGACGAGGCCACACCCGATGGATGATGCGCTGGAAGCCAGTCCTCAACGCCTTCGCCATCACTTTCGGTGACCGCTGGCCGGGCGCCGAGCACTACTGACAACATCGCCGGAACCACCGTTCTCGTTACAGACCCTGATCAATCGCGCAGACCTGACCAGCCGGGTCGGGAGACACGCCCCGGGTGTTGGAGCAGGGCCGCGACCAGCGGCTCGATCGCGAGCACGCACGGCGCGGGCCAGTCGATCGGGCGGCGGCCGGTCACAGGTGGATCCCGCGCATCGCCGCCGTCCCGGTGGCGGCCGTGATGTGTGTGACCCCGGCCGGCAGCCACAGCGCCTGTCCGGGGCCGAGGACCCAGCTGGTGTCGGCGACGGTGATCCGCAGCCCCGCGACTCCCGGCCACCGCTACCCGCGCCCAGCGTCGCGGACCTGGCGATGAATGTGCTGCACCGACGGATCTGCCGTTCCGACTCCTGGTCCGACCGGATGCACGGGACGACGCTGCTGCCCTGGGCCACCCGCGACGTCGACCTGACTGGGGGGCCCGGAGATCCGGCGGAGACCCAGCCGGGTGCGCGGTCGTTCCGGTTCCGGGCCGTCCGCGGCTAGGGTCGGGTGCATGAGCACCGACTGGCGCCACGACGGTGTCCGGGTCATCCCCGGCGACATGCTCGACGCCAACACCCCGCAGACCCCGGGCATGCGCCGGGCCGCGGCGGTCACCGGGGACCGGGTCGGCGCGCAGCGGCTGTGGGCGGGCACCGTCACCATCCACCCCGGGGCCCGCACCGGGGCGCACCACCACGGGGAGCTGGAGAGCGTCATCTACGTCGTCCGCGGCCGGGCCCGCATGAGGTGGGGCGAGAACCTGGAGTTCACCGCCGAGGCCGGGCCGGGCGGGTTCATCTTCGTGCCGCCGTGGGTGCCGCACCAGGAGATCAACGCCCTCGACGACGAGCCGCTGGAGTGCGTGCTGACCCGCTCGGGTCAGGAGCCGGTCGTGGTGAACCTCGACATCACCGGGGTCGAGCAGCCCGAGCACGTGCCGTGGATCGACCCGCTGCACCGGTCCTGAGCAGGCAGACGACCAGCGTCAGCGCCAGCAGGGTGCCCAGGACGAGGTCGACCACTGGCCACACCCGCTCCGACGGGTCGAGCCCCAGGGTGTAGACGGCCAGCGGGTCCACCAGACGCCCGCGGTAGGCGAGCAGCGTCGCCGGTCCCAATGCGAGCACCAGCCCGGCCACCCGGCCGGCGGTGCTCCCCGGTCCCGGGTGGCGCCGCGCCCGCAGCGCGGAGACCGCCAGGAGCACGAGCCCGGCCAGGATCAGCGGGAGCCAGCCGCGCCACAGGCCGACCGGCAGCACCGGCACCGCGGTCCCGTGGCGGAAGACCAGACCCGGCACCTGCTGGGCGACGAGCAGCACGGCGGCGGCGCCGGCGACGACCGGGGTCGCCCGGGACGGCCGGTCGGGCGGTTGTCCCGACGGCTGGCCGGACGACTGCTCGGACGGCTGGCCGGACGACACGCCACTCACGGCGGCCGACGATACGGGGCGCTTGCCCCCGACGGCACGACAGCGCCGACCGCGAGCCGAGACCGCGAGAGCCGCGTAGCCCACCGAGCGCCCACGAGGCGACCGCTACTCGACGTACCGAACCCAGCGTGTCCACTGCTGCTGAGGTGCGTAACCAGCCTGTTCCCACAGCTGTTGGCCATCCTCGTTCGCGTTCAGGACCATCGCGTCGAGTCGCGTCGCTCCGAGAGCCTCCAGACGACGCTGTGCTGCATCCAGCAGAGCGCGTGCGACACCGCGCCGCCGTCGGTCCGGCCGGACAGCCAGGCGGTACAGGTGCGCGCGCCATCCGTCCCAGCCTGCGATGATCGTCCCGACCATCTGGCCGTCCTCGAAGGCGAGGATCAAGGCCTCGGGGTCCCGTTCGAGCAGGGCCTCGATCGCGTGCCGGCGGTCCACAGGGCGGTCGGCGTTCTCCGCCGCGGTCTCCCACAGGGCGAGGACACCGTCGAGGTCGTCGGTCCGCGCCGCTCGTATCACCGGTCGTGGCATGGCCCGAGCGTGCAGCATCGTGGCGCCGCAGTGCACTGTGTGTCGCCGGCGTGTCGGTGTCGCCCGATCCGCACGGGCCGGTTCAGGCGTGACGGCGCGCGACGAGCTCCTCGATCGCCCGGACGACCTGGTCGGGAGCCTCCTCCGGGATGAAGTGGCCGGCACCGACCACCCGGACGTCGAGGACGTCGGCCGCGTCGTCGACGAGGGGACGCACGGCCGCCGCCATGTCGGGGATCGAGCCCTGGTCGCCGGAGATCGCCGCCACCGGCACATCGATCTTCCGGGCGGCCGCGAGCTCGCGGTTGCGACGCGCCGACTCCGGCACGGACCGGTAGTAGGCGAGGATCGCCCGCACCCCGTCCGCCGCGGCGAACAGGCGTGCGTACCGGTCGATCTCGGCATCGGAGAACACGTCGGGCGACGCGGCCTTGTGGGTCAGGAACCAGGCCACGTACTCCCGCTCGTGCCCGCTGATGAGCGTCTCGGGGAGATCGGGCACGAGGTGGAAGGCGAAGTGGGCGAGCTTGTACGCGCTCGCGGGGTCGAGGGCCACGCTGGTGGGCAGGCTGACGCCGGGGATCCCGGCGTCGAGCAGTGCCAGGCCGAGGAGCTCGGGCCCGCCGGACGCGGTCGGGGTGTCGAGGGCGTAGGTGGTGGCGACCCATGCCCGACGTCGTGGGCGACGAGCCAGTGCTCGCCGACCCCGAGGAGCTCGACGGCCCGCCGCACGAGGCGCGCCACGCTGAGGGTGTCGTAGCCGTCGGCGGGCCGGTCGGAGTGCCCCTGCCTGGGCAGGTCCAGGGCCACGACCCGGTGGGTCGCGGCGAGGGCGGGCATGACCCGGTGCCAGGCCCACCAGGTCTGCGGCACGCCGGCCAGGAGTACCACCGCGGGTGCCTCCGGGACGCCACCGTCGACGGCGTGCAGCGTCACACCGTCGACGTCGACCATGTGGTGGGCGAAGCCGTCGAGGACGTCGAACGGCACGTCGACCTCGCGGTGAGCGGACGCGGTCATCATGCTCTCCTCCCTGGGAGCCGAGCGTAGGACAGGTACCGCCCGCTTCCACCGTGGCGGTGGTCGTTCTCCCCGGGCCGGGGCGCCGTGGGCAGGCGCGCGGCTGCCACGGCGTGCTGCACCCGGTAGCGTCGTCGCCGATGCGGCGGCGGACGGACGAGCAGGCGGCCGCCCCGGTTCCGGCCGGGGCCCGCGACTCCGGGGCAACCCCGGGGTGCACCGGCACGATGCAGCACGGCGTCCCGCGCGCGACAGGCACGACAGCGCTGCCCACGGCGCGCGGCGGACGGAGAACACCGGTCGACCCCCGCCGCCGCATCACCCCGCGTTGCGGCCCCGCCGTGCTGCCGGGCCCCGCCGTGCCGTCCGATCCTGCGGTGCGGGACCGCTCGACGGTGCGGGACCGCTGATGGCACCGCACCCGTCGGCGATCGCCACGGCCGCCTGCGCCGGGCCGTGGGGCACGGACCCGCTGACCGAGCGGCTCGCCGGGCTCGGTGGCTGGTCGGGGCCCGAGGAGCTGGCGGGCGTCGTGGGCGCGCTCGTCGCCCGGCGGCGTCGAGCCCCGCGGGGTTCCTCGGCCGGTGTCGAGGCCGAGGTCGCCGCGCTGCTGGCGGGGCCGCGCCGGCACCGCCGGGTCGAGCAGCCCGACCCGGTGTGGCGCCTGCCGGTGCCGCGCTGGACGGATCTGTCCGCCCTGGCCACCGCCCAGCACCTCGACGTCGGCGAGCTCGCCTGGTTCGCCGACCCCGGTGGCTGGTTGCGGCACGCCCCCGACGGCCCGCTGACCCACTACCGGCGGCACTGGACACCGTCGCGCTCCGGGACACCCCGGCTGATCGAGGCACCCGCCCCGCGGCTCGCCGAGCTGCAGCGCCGGGTCGCGCGGAGGGTGCTGGCCCGGATCCCGGTGCACCCGGCCGCGCACGGCCACGTCCGGGGGCGGAGCCCGCACACGCTCGCCGAGGAGCACCGGGCCCGGCCGATGGTGCTGCGCCTGGATCTGGAGGGCTTCTACTCCCACGTGACCGGCGGCCGGGTCGCCGGACTGCTGCGGGTCGCGGGCTACCCGCCCGCCGTCGCCGACACCATCGCCGGCCTGCTCGTGACCGCCACCCCGCCCGGGGTGCTGCGCGCCTGCCCGCACCGGGGCGACCCCGCCACGCGACGACGGATGCTCGACCGCCTCGCCGCACCGCACCTGCCCCAGGGTGCGCCGTCGTCGCCGACGGTGGCGAACCTGCTCACCTACGGACTGGACCGGCGGCTGAGCGGCCTGGCGACCGCGGTCGGCGCCGCCTACGGCCGCTACGCCGACGACCTGGTGTTCTCCGGCGACGCCGCGCTGCCGGTGCAGGGTCTGTAACGAGAACGGTGGTTCCGGCGATGTTGTCAGTAGTGCTCGGCGCCCGGCCAGCGGTCACCGAAAGTGATGGCGAAGGCGTTGAGGACTGGCTTCCAGCGCATCATCCATCGGGTGTGGCCTCGTCCGGTCGGGTCGAGGCTGCGGGTGACAAGGTACAGACATTTCATCGCGGCCTGCTCGCTGGGGAAATGCCCTCGCGCTCGGACCGCTCGCCGGTAGCGGGCGTTCAACGATTCGATCGCGTTCGTCGTACAGATCACCCTCCGGACCTCGATGTCGTAGTCGAGGAACGGCACGAACTCGGTCCAGGCGTTACGCCACAAACGTATCATCGCCGGATAGGCTCGCCCCCACTCGTCATCGAGATCATCCAGCGCGGCTGCAGCGGCATCGGCGGTGGACGCGGTGTAAATAGCTC
>NZ_VRMC01000163.1:0-5239 GCF_008369905.1 Pseudonocardia sp. EV170527-09 | reverse complement strand
GCGCCGGCGCTCGAGCAGCCAGTCGGGAAAGTAGGAACCGGTGCGGAGTTTGGGGATCGCCAGCTCCACGCTGCCGGCGCGGGTGTCCCAGTCCCGGGCCCGGTAGCCGTTGCGGGAGTTGACCCGCTCGGCGCTGCGTTCCCGATAGCCGGCGCCGCACATCGCGTCGGCCTCGGCCGCCATGAGCGTCTCGGCGAACTGTTTGATCATCGCCCGGAGCAGATCCGGGCTTGCATCAGCGAGCCGGTCGTTCACCCAGCCCGCCACATCGTTCACACTGTCTGACGCGGCCATCGCGTCTCCTCCCTCGAGAACTCTAAGCACTCGAAGGATCACGCGGTGGCCGTCTCATATCCCGACGCCACGCCGTTGATCAGCGACGACGTCGTACACCACGTCCCTGGACGCAACCGTGAGACGCCGACCGGCAGGCCGTTGAACAATGAACTAGTCGCCAACATTGCCCATATCCGTTCGACGGTCCTTGACGATCTTTGGCAGTCCGACGGGGAGCCCCCGCAGGCTGGTAGAGCCTGGTGGGAAGTATGGCTGCGCCCCACATCCAACGGACTCGAGCTGTTGCACCGGTATGCCCAAGACGTAGGCCTGGCGGTATCTCCGAGGGTCCTGCGCTTCCCCGATCGGCACGTGGTGTGGGTCGAGGGGCAGTGGACTCAGCTCACCGCGCTGCCCTTCACCGCCGTTCCGATCGCGGAGATTCGGCGACCGGAGTTCGTTGACACGATCGAGGATCTGTCGCAGGACGAGCAGGCGGAGTACGTCGACGATCTCGCCGAACGCTTACAGCCGGCCGACGACCTTGCGCCGACTGTCTGCCACCTCGACACCGGCGTGGCGCGCACGCATGTCCTGCTGACTGAGTCGCTCAGCCCCCAGGACCTCCACACAGTGATCGGTAACAGCGGTTTCGATCGGCACGGACATGGCACGTCGATGGCCGGTCTCGCGCTCCTGGGCGACGTCGACCGTCACCTCGCCGGGAGCCACACCGTCCCGCTCGCCCACCGTCTCGAATCGGTGCGCATCCGCCCAGAACGAGGGGAACCGCTTGTCCAACCCGTGGCCTACGGGGACGTGACGGCGCAGGCGGTATCGCTGCCGGAGGCCGTCAACGTCGGGCGGCGGCGGGTGTTCTGCATGCCAGTGACCGCCACCGGCGACACACCCAATCAGCCCGGGCAGCCGACCCTGTGGTCAGCGACGATCGACGCATTGGCCGTGGGAACGAGCGTCACGCGAAGTGGCACGGAGCTGAGCCTGCTCGGACCTCCCGATCCCGACGCCCGCCGGTTATTCATCGTCTCCGCTGGGAACGTGGATCAGTACGCCGCCGATCACCTGGGCACTTCCGACCTGTCTGCTGCACAGGACCCTGCCCAAGCCTGGAACGTCCTGACCGTCGGAGCATTGACTGAACTCGACACGGTGCCGACTGATCCGACCTACGCCGGGTGGGGCACCGTCGCCCCGACGGGTGAACTGTCGCCACGCAGCCGGACCTCCGTGGTGTTCGGACGGTCGTGGCCGATCAAGCCCGATATTGTGATGGAGGGCGGCAACGTCCTACACGACGGCGGGTCGATGTTCGAGACCTGCCACCCGGCGCTCGCCCTGCGAACGACCGGCCACGCGAACGACAAGGCGGTGACGGCGGCGAATGCCACCAGCGCCGCGACCGCCCAAGCGGCGCGGCTCGCCGCGGTCACGACAGCCGCTTATCCAGAATACTGGCCTGAGACGGTTCGCGCCTTGCTAGTGCACGCTGCCGAATGGACCCCAGCCATGCGCCAGCAGCTCACCGCGGCTCGCACGGCAGGCCGGCGGGAACAGCAAACAATGCTGCGCCGCTACGGATGGGGTGTCCCGACCGAGGACCGTGTGCTCTACTCGACGAGCCAGGCCGTAACCCTGGTCATCCAGGACGAGTTCGTCCCGTTTGTTGGCGAAGAATTCCGGTGTCCGGCGTTCCGGCTGCACAATCTGCCCTGGCCACGCGAGGCACTGCAGGACCTCGGCGCCGCGCCCGTCACATTGCGCGTCACGCTCTCGTACTTCGTCGAGCCGACTGCCTCGCGGCGGGGCTGGCGACGGCGCTACGCATACCCCTCGCACCAGCTTCGCTTCGACCTACAAGGGCCGCTCGAATCTGAGGACGAGTTCGTACAGCGGGTTAACCGGGACCGGCGGGACGAGGAGGAGAGCGGTCGGCCGACTGGCTCCCAGGTGTCGTGGCTCGTCGGGCCCAACCAGCGCAACCTCGGCTCGCTACACCAGGACATCTGGGACACCACGGGCGTCGAGCTGGCGCGCTCCGGCCAACTGGCCGTTTACCCGGTCGGGGGTTGGTGGAAGAACAACGGGACGCCGAGCCGTATCGATCAGCCCGTGCGGTACGCGCTCGTTGTGTCGCTAAGGACGACGGAGACGGACGTCGACCTCTACACACCAATCGCCACCCTGCTCAACGTCCCAACGTCGATTCCGATCGAGTGATCGAAGGAGATCTACATGCTGCGGCTCGCCCCCGTCCGTTGGGGGTTCAGCCGGTCGTAGCACTTGATCTTGCTAAGTTCGGCGGGACAGGACGTCCCGTGCGTGAGAAATTGATGTTGTCGGATCAAGCGGAGATCTGCCGCGGCCTGGGCGTAGGGGTTGTCCTACAAGGAGATCGACTCGGGGTTGGGTCGTGATCCGTCGGCAATCTGGCGTGAGGTTCGTCGTCACGGAGATCAGGTAGCGTTCCGCGCCACGGCAGCACAGGAACGGGCCGACACCTCGCGGGCACGCCCGAAGCAGCTGGCGGTGGACCCGCTCCCGCGACTGCGCGGTTTCGTGCTCTGACTGCTGCGTCGTGACTGGTCACCGGCCTCGATCGCGGGCCGGTTGTCGATCGAGCACACCGCCGGTCAGCCTTGCAAGATGTCTCACGAGACGATCTAGCAGTGGATTACGCCACCCCGATGTCCACCCTCGCTCGCGAGCTGCTCGCCCCCCTCCGGGCGCACAGCACGCAATTGCGACCGCAAGACCCCATCAGACCTGCGGATCACGGACACGCCCTATATCGACGCCCGGCCGGCCGAGGCCGAGGGTCGAGCGCTTCCCGGACCCTGGGAAGCCGACCTCGTCATCGGCAAGAACGGCAAGACCGCCGCCACCCTAGTCGAACGCACCTTCCGATTCCTGGGTCCTGGCCCCCCGACCAGCCGCGACACGCTCACCGTCGGGCGCCGGACCGTCGCCGCCACTCACCAGCTACCCGTACACGTGCGAGCCTCGCCAGCCTGGGGCTGCGGCGCGGAGATGGCCGGACACGCCACCGTGACCACGGGCTCACAGCGCAGCCTTGCTACTTTCCTGAGCCCTTACGCTCAACGGGAGAATCATCGGCCGAAATTGGGATATCGCGCCGCTCGCGACTTTCGCGGACCGCCACATGGAAAGTAACAGGCGTAGCTGCGAGAACCGTCTGAATCATCTCGTTGAAGAATTGGGGAGGCGCGATGTCGTCGGGTACTTGATCGACGGCGATTCGTGTTTGCAACGTCCCGTCGGATGCAGTATCCCAGTCAACCAACAGGAGGGCGGTGGCCGTGTACCCGTTGATGTCCCGGTCTGCGCGCAGCTTGCGAATCATGTCGATTGTGCGCTCGAACGCCGCGGGCTCTGAGGTGATGATGGTTGACCGTTGGACAAAGAAGTAGCCGACAGCCGCGAGTGGGTATCGACCGCGGAGGTTGCCGGCGTCGCCGTAGGACTCTTCGAACCGGTTGGGCAGATTCTTCCCGAAACTGGACAGCTGCGCTTTTGTACTGATAAGAAGTTCGGGGCCTCGATCCCAACGGGCGATGACAACGTCGACCTGCTTGTCGTAGGCGCGTCCGAGGACGTTGGCGTCCACGGGGGCGATGGATGGCATGCGTTCGATACGGGGTGCGAGTTCGGAGCGTTGCTTGGCCGGGAGGCTGTCGAGGAGTACCGCGAGCTCGCGAGGAAGGACCCGGGGCCGGGTGGGGCGAGGCCAGACCTCGTCAGCGCCGAAGCCGGCGCGTCGGAGCTCGTGGGCGATCCACACGTCGATGCCGTTGGCGAAGACGCCGCTCTGTCGTACCTCGCCCTCGGCAACCGCGATCTGAAGGATTCTGTGCAGCATCGCGTAGTCCGGCTCGTACCGTGGAACCTCGCCGTAGCTGTGCGCCCAGGGCTGCGACGCCGGTCCGGCCAGGATCCCGTCGTAAGGACTGAAAGAGTCTGCTGCGGTAGCCATCAGAGGCTCAGCAGCGGCGTCGGCGTGCTCATCAAGTCCAAATCCTTCCACCACGTCGCGAAGACCCGTGCTCCCGGTCCCGCGACTCGGTCGGGCTTCATGCGGATGGCCTGTCACCGTCGTCGGCGGATGTCGCCACTGGCGGTGCCTTCGTAAAGGTCGGGGTTTCGCTCCAGCACGAGCTCGACAATCTCGTCTGCGGCTGCGGCTAGTGAAATCTCGGTTTCCGAGTCGTCCGCTCGGTAGCAGCGGACGACAGGGCTGAACCGGTTTGCGTCTACGAGGAGGATGTACACGCGTTCGAGCTGCTCATCACGGCCAGCCGGATCTGTTCGGCCGGTGAACAGTCGCAAGCGAGTGCACGCGTTGTGGAAGGTGGACCGCCTGCGAGACGTGCCGTCCTTCTCCGCGCCAGCGTCCAGGACGAGCAGGCCGACAACGACGGCGAAGGGAAACCGCTTGTGTAGGGTCACCGCTTCGAACAGCATCGTTTCCGAGCGGTTCGCGAGGTTCTTCTGAAAGTTCTTTGACCTGCCGTCTTTGAACGAAATAGCCTTAATCGACATCGCGAAGATCAGACCAGACTGTTCGCTGGCCCAGCTCAGATCGATCGTCTTCGCGCCGAGGCCTCCGGCAAGCGGCAGCTGTCCGCCGCCGCCGGCGTCGACCTCTCCAGGTCCGGCAGGGCGAATGTCGGTCATCCCGCGGGCACGGAGTGCCTCAGCGAACGCCGGCGCCAACGCCTCGGACATCAGCTCGGAGTAGCGTTTCTTCGCCTCGCGCGTTGCAGTGTCCTCAGGCTGCGACGGCAGCCCCTTGAGAGCGACGTGAACGAGCTGCGTGAGGTCGGGCATCTATTCGGCTCAGCGTGCGTTGTCCGCGTACGGGCTCTGATGTCGCTGTAGGTACGAGCTGGTTTGTCGTTGGTCCGGCGCGTCGGACCGAAGATCA
>NZ_VRMC01000162.1:0-5241 GCF_008369905.1 Pseudonocardia sp. EV170527-09 | reverse complement strand
CCCGCCCCGCCGCAGCGACACGACCCGACTCCCACGGCCGGTCACGCCCTCACCTGCACTCCATTTCCGGAAGAGCCGCCAATGCGATATTCGAGTGGATAGAGTGCTGGTACAACCCGATCAGGCGCCACTCCAGCATCGGGATGCTCAGCCCAGCCGACTACGAAACAGCCCACACCCCACCACACCAAGATCACTGACCCCACACCGTCAGTGTCCGGCGCAGGGGGCCAAGCTCATCAGTCGTGCGATGGAGGCCAGAGTGAGGTCCTCATGGGCACACCCTGGGGCTCACTAAGGTTGTTAGTGGTCGCGGTGGGTGATGAATTGGGCAAGAGTGGTCAGCTTGGCTACCGCTGCGGGGGCCAAGCCATCGCAGTGCAGGGCAGCCAAGGCGGCGGTAAGGTGCTGTTCGGCCTGCTGGTGTGCCCAGGCGCGGCCACCGGCCGAGTCCACCAGCCCCGCGGCCACGGGAAGCTCGTGCTCGTCTAGGGGGGCAGCTCTCTGGTCTAGGGGGGCAGCTCTCTGATAGAGGCGGGCCAGGTCGTGGGCGGCGGGGCCCTGGGAGGTCAGTGCGGCCACCACTGGCAGGGATCTCTTGCGGGAGCGCAGATCGGAGCGTTCCGGTTTGCCGGTGCGATCGGCCGGTCCCCAGATCCCCAGCAGATCATCGACCAGTTGGAACGCCAGCCCTAAATGCTGACCCACCACCCGCAGTCGCCCGGCCCATGCGGGATCGGCGCCACCGGCCAGGGCACCCAACGCGCAGGCCACCCCGATCAACGCACCGGTCTTGGCCTCAGCCACCGCTACCGCCTCGGCCATCGTGACTTCGGGGTGGTCGGGCAGGACGCTGTCGACGTACTCGCCAGCCACCAGGGACTGACCGGCTTCGTTGAGCCAAGCCCCTCCCACACTGCCTACCAGGGGCGGTGCGTTGGCCAGGAGGTGGTTAGCCAGGAAGAACAGCGCGTCCCCGGCTAGGATCGCCGCCGGGATCCCGAACGTCGCCCACACCGTGGGCCGGTGTCGACGCAGCACGTCGCCGTCGATGATGTCGTCGTGGATCAGGGAGGCGTTGTGTACCAACTCCACTGCCAGGGCCACCTCGATCGCCTGCCGCGCCGAACCCCCAACCGCTTGACAGGCCAGCACGGCCAGCGTCGCCCGTACCATCTTGCCCCCGACCACGATGGTGCTCGCCGCGTCATCGGTGTCGCGCCACCCGAAGTGATACTCCACCAAATCCCGTGTGGATACCGGCAACCCCGCCACCGCCGCCTGTAACGCCGGGGCAATCAACTCCTGGGTCTCACCCAAAACCTGACGCGCGTCGTACACCGCCGTGCTCGAGTCCATAACCATTCCCCGTTACCAGCTGTTGGTAGTTAGATCGCCACGTTGAGTGCCCATCCGCGTTGAGCGGCAGTCCTCCGCCGAACAAGCGCAGAGTGTGTCATGACAAACGGTGCAGTAGCCGCTTCCGTAGCGCCGGCCGTATCCGCACTTGACGGCATCTGCGAGTGGCACACTGGAGACATTATCTCGGATGTACTCAACCGGGTAAGCGCCAGACCTTTCTATTAAAGCGGCAGGCCCCACGCATTGCCTAGGACCACTGGTCGGATGTTCAGATACCGTCGCAACGATCCACTGGGGATCGTCAGCTGCACTTTGATTATAGCTACTGAGTGCACCCGCATCGCCGAGTCTGCTATAGTAAATTTCTTCAGTGTACTCGATGCAATTCAGGGGGGATCCTCTGAGTTTCAGAGTAGCTTGAATGGAGCCAGTGATCCTGTGTCGGGCCACCTTCATCCCATTCCGTGTTAATTTCACCGCGTAGTTAATTTCACCGCGTAGGCGAAGTAGTTGTTTCCGGCCAGTCGCTTAAGGCACTTGCCCCAGCAGTCCGACACGTGGTCAGCGAGCTGTACCTCGATCTTGCCGGTGATGGTCCAGTCGCTCCGTGTGTAGAGCCCGAGGATGTCCTTATTCGGCCCATCTGTCGTGCAGCACCTCAGGGGTGGTTTCTGTGCCCGGTTGACTTCTGTAGTGGGACGTTACCTGGAAGCATCAGGTAGCAGCGCCTGGCGGCCTTGAGATCTCGCGCGTAGCCATCATTGACAATAAACTCACCAGGAAGTTCCTGGTAGTCGCCGGAGTCATACTTCACGAAGAGTGCAGAGTGGCTACCTCGGCGAGATTTAACGTCAGCAGTGATGCCCGGCCTGGTCCTCGGCAATCTCAGAAAGGAGGGTCTCAATGAGCTTCTGATTATCGGTTGATCTCGCCGGATTGGCTCGACTCAAAGAAATTGGCTTCGTAACTGGCAACACGGCATGCGCCTCCCCTGCGTATGTGCCCACAATTCCTGTGGCCCTGTTGCAGGGTGGCTTGAGTAAGCCATAAGGCACAAGGCCTACAGAAAGACCGATTCATGGCTCTTTCCTAAACGTGCCGTGAACACCACGATCCCGACCCTGCACCGCGTAGCCAGCCCATCCATCCCATCCAGCTCTCGCTCGGCGCCAACCTCGTAGCCGACATCGCCGGACTGGTCGGATCACGACGCGCTGACGATGCGGCCGCACGGGCCCCGGCGCAGGTGTGGAAGCGCCACTTGGCCCGGGCCCGACGACACCACGACAGTGTAGCTGACCAGCAGAAACCGCGAGAGAGACGCGACGAGACGCCCGCTACCCCGGTCAGCAACGACGACCGCGCCACCTGACCGGACCGGGCCGCTCCGGTGGCTGATTCGAATCCTCCGACAGCGCGGCTCGAGGCGATCGGACGACTCGACGCGGTCGATGACGCGGCGCCCACTCAGCCATTGCCCGTCGTCGCCGCAGCGGCGTCGGGACAGGGACACAACTGGCCGGCACCTCCGCGAGGCTGCCGGTAGCCGGTGCCCAGGACGTAACATTCCGGCCCAGAGCGCCACGTCCCGGCAGTTAGCGAGCCGCGGCGCCGTCGCGTGCTTGCTGCTCGGCCGAGGCGCGGACGACCTGAACCTTGTCGTCCTCGACGAGATCATTGAAGAAAGCTTCGGCTTCGGGCAGGTCGAACTTGACGCAACCCGCCGAGGCCCGCGCCCGATCGTCGCCGTGGAAGGCGACACCGCCATCGGCGAAAAAGACAGAGTAGGGCATTGGGGCGGGGTTGCCGTCGGGGCCGGTGAATTCACCGCTGACGTGGTCCTTGTTCTTGCGGTACACCCGGAACGAGTGTCCCAGCGGCGTCTCCTGGCCCGCGCCGCCGGATGTGATCGGCACCGGGCCGCGGATCACCTTGCCCTCGCGGACGAGCCAGGCGCGCTGCGAGTCCAGATCGACACAGGCCCGGGCTGAGACCGAGCACGGCGTACCGGGCACGACCGCCTCGGCATGTGCCTGGGCCGCCACGTCGTTGCGCTCGACGTCGGCAAGCGCGGTTCCGGCGAGCCCGATGCTGGCGGCCGCGACGAGCGCGGCCACGACGATCCGGCTGCGGCGGGATCGTCGCGCTGTCGGCTTCGGCATCTGTTGCTCCTGTTCGTGGCTGTCCTCGCCACCCACTCGGGGGAACGAGAATGGGCATCATCCGTAACGTAGGACGCCCAAGTCAGGGACTGTCCGGTCTTGGGTGTAACTGGTCCGACACGCCGAGCGCAGCTCGGCGGGAGGAGCTGTCATGCCCGGACAGTCCCGGAGACGGTGCCGTCGTCTTCTTCGTCGCAGAGCCAGGTCTTGATGTCGGGCATGGTGTGTCCGGCGTCGGCGCACGCATCGAGGGTCGGGAAGTTCCCGGCCTTCTCGTAGTCGATCCCGAGAGCCGCCGCGGCAATCCCGGGGGCTGCCGTCGCGGTGGAACCCAGGACACACAGTGCTGTGAGGGCCGTGAGTGCTGCCGCGGCCGCCCCGCCCCGCGGCCCAGCCTCGTCGCCCGCTCTGCCGCTGCCGCTGCCGGTGGGGCTGTCGTGGTCGGGGTCGGTGTTGTCGCCATACGGGTCACTGAACTGCCGTCGCATGTCTGAATTCTTGTCGGTGTCCGGTCCTATGGTGCCGGCCATGAGCGATGAGGACATGACGTTCGGGGGCGGAGGGCGCCCGTTGGCGACTGCCCGGGATCGACAGGCCGAGGAGCTGCGGCTGCTGCTGCGCAGCAACGGCTTCTCCGAGTTCGGTGAGCAGGAGGCAGGATTCGTGGTCGAGGATCCGGGGGAGGGGCCGCTGCTCCTGGCTCACGCCGGCGACCACGATGACGGCGAGGATCTCGATCTGCGCTATCACGAGGTGCTGCGAATGGTTGGCTACCTGGTGGAGCCGGATGCGACCGGTGAGGGCGACGGCTGGCAGGTCTGGCCGGCGAGCGCCGGTTGATCACAGCTCCGGTCGTCGCCCCTGGACGACGTCTGGTGGGGCCCGCTCGGTGCCCATGTTGGTCCGGGGCCGACCGGGCCTGTAAGCCGATCTGTGCAGTCCCGGCTCCCGCACCGTCAACGTCGCGAACCAACGGCCAGCTGAAACGGTGCCCCTGGACTGCCGGGCCCGGTCAGCCGAGGCGGGTCGTCCACCGACCGAGCGCGCGCCTCCGGGTTGGTGCTGTCGATGGGCAGTATCGCGGACTGTTTCGACAACGCCGTGATCGAGTCGTCCTGGTCGTGGATGCAGGTCGAGCTGCTCAACCGGCGGCGGTGGAAGACCCGCATCGAGCTGGCCAACGCGATCTTCGAGTACCTTGAGATCTGGCACAACCGGCGCCGCCGACACAGCGCCCTGGGCTGGCTCTCACCGCTAGAGTGCGAGACGCAGAGCAAGATCGTCGTGGTCTAGAGAATCCAGCCACCTGACTCCGCTGAACTCGGGGCATCCCAGATGCCTCCACCGAAGCCGGGGCGGTTCTACAACCCGCGCCGGATCCAGGCCCGCCTCGGAGGGCTCTCACCAGACGCGTTATCGCTGGTTGAGGCCGGGGCTGATCATCGACGGCCCCCAGACCCGGCGCCCGGGTACGGCGATGCACCATCGGCGCCCGGCAGTGGGTCGGGGAACGTGCCGAAAGGCAGGCCCCCGGTTACCGCGTCGATCATCCTGTGCAGGGCCTCCCCGTCGCGATGTAGTCCGGTCGTCCCGCGCGGCTGACCAGCCATCCCAGCCGACGCGCCTGGTCAGCCCGGTGCAGCGCCCAGGTCCCGTCCGGGCCGCGTACTGCGCACGAGTGCCACGGGGTCATCCACGTGTCGTCGGCCGGGACCAG
>NZ_VRMC01000161.1:0-5390 GCF_008369905.1 Pseudonocardia sp. EV170527-09 | reverse complement strand
AAATACGCGGCCGCCCGCTTGAGAATCTCGTTCTCCACCTCAAGGCGACGCTTCTCCTTACGGAGCCCGGTCAATTCGCGTTTCTCGGCGCTACTCAGCCGTGAATCAGAGCCGCCGGTGTCGTCGGCGGCGGCCTGGGCCATCCAGCTCCGCAAACACGACTCCGATATCGACAGTTCCTTCGCGATCGCAGACACCGGCTTGTCGCCAGCACGAGCAAGGTCCACGGCGCGACGCCGGAACTCGGGCGGGTGAAGTGCAGGCACGAACAACATCCTCCCTGGTGGACCGAGTCCACCTCAGGTGACGTGTCCGGCGTCAGGGGTCAAACTCACAGGCACGACCCGAGACCCGAGCACGGACACGCCGACACCACCAAGAAAATCTGTGAGTGTCTGTTCAACAACAACAACCAAGTCAGATGTTTCCACCACCGGGCCCCTCCCGGCTGCACTCCACCGAGCCCCGACCCGCCCCCGTCGAAGCCTTGTCGACGGGGGCGGGTCGCTCGGGGCCAGCTCAAGAGTGCGTGACTGCTACCGAGCGGGGCCTGGTGCGGGTCGCGGTGCCGCTGGACGGTTTCACTATCGAAGTGGAGCTGGTGGCCAGCGAGCCTGACGCTGAGCCTGATGCCGCGCCGGGCGTCTGGCTGGTCACCGGTGTCGCTCCACTGGCGGGGGCCTGACCGATGCCGCTGCTGCTGAGGCCAGGACCTGGATTGCGGCCGGGCCCGATCACCGGCCTGGGCTCGGGGTCGAGGTGGCCTGGTCGTCGGGTGGTTGGTGGGCTCGCCGGGGTCATGCTGTTGGCCGGGTTCGCGCTGGTGGCGGTGTTCAGCGCGATGATCGGGGCCCACCGGCGCCCCACCCGCGCCCGCGCCACCGCCCTGGCGCTCAAGCTCGGCGTCGCTCACGCCGGTGGGCTCTCCCAACGCGAGCTCCGGCGGCACTGCCGGCACCGTCCTTGATCGTCTCCTCGTACTCGGCCAGCGGAGCGCGGGCCTGAAGGTCGACCATCTGGACCTGGACCTCATTGAGCAGGCCCCTCACCCGCCCCAGGGGGCGGGCGGGCTGCGGCGGTCGCGGTGGTGCGGTTACGGCTGGACGGTCTCGTGGGATGCGCGGCCGCCCACCGGTCGGGGTGGTCCTGGCTGGGGTGTGACACGCGGGCCTGACCAAGTCAGAGTTTCGCCCGAAGCGCAGCGAGGGCGCTCCCGCTTCCCGCGTCAGCGGGAAGCCAACAACGTCAGGGCGAAGCTCCTCGCCCGAGACCGGCACCGCTCCCCGACCCTATCCCCAACGTGATGATCATTGAGAACCCCGTCAACGGCCACGCCCACCTCGGCTGGGGAGTCACCGTCCCGGTCAACACCACCAACTACGGCTCACGCCGCTCCATGCGCCTCGCCCTGTCGGCGTAGATGACCCAAGCTTAGGTTGCTTTCGTGTATGCCTGCGGGGACGGAGGCTGTACAATCGAGCTGAGAAAAAGTGAAACGAATGCCATGTCAGTTCATCAACTTCGCCATCAACTGAAAGGGTGGAATAGTCAGTGTCAAAGTTCCGCGAGATCACTAGGTTGTCCATTCAGAGAATCTGCATCCTGACTGCATTACTCTCGATCGGTGGTGCTTCAATCGTGGGTTCTGCACGAGCTGAATCGATCGAGTATGCGTCGGGTAGCCGTGGTCATGCGGTAGCGCAGGTTGGATGCGGATTCCGCAGCGTTCGAATTTCGCAGCATGAATCGTCTGCGTATTGGAGAAATTGCGTCAACCACGGACAGCGGATCAATGTCGACCGCGCCTTCTACCCAGATTACGAAGTGTGCGTCGGCGCGGGACAGGATCGTTATCTAGGGTCTGGGCTCGTCCCCGTCGGCCCAGGAGCAATTCGCGGTGCTGGCGTGATCGGTCGTTGCTAGTCGTTCGTGGACTTCGGGACCTCACTCTAGCTATCACACCTATTAAATGTATAATTTCTGGCGGCGTCACAGCTTTCCTAGGTCATTGATTAATGGGGATGATGCTGTGCCACTGGAAGAGCGGAGAATCAGGGATTCGGCGTACGGAGACCATGCTCGGAGGAAGGGGAGCGATGGGGTGCCGACGGACCCCATCGGATTTGTTCATTTCAGCTCCGTCGAAAATGTAGATGCAACTCAGCCCCTCCCTCGGGGTGGCTATGGTCCTGCGCTGAAAGATGCATCTCAACTCAGCAAATCGTCGTCGGAATCAGCTGATTCCGACGATTCCTTGGTGCGTTCCTCTGGTACGATCGCGATCGCAAGTCTGGTTAGTCGAATCACCGGATTTGTGCGCAACGTTGCACTCGTGGCTGTGCTTGGCTTCGCGGTCGTAAACGACTCTTACACTGTCTCCAATACGCTGCCCAACATCATATATGAGCTATTGCTCGGCGGCGTTCTGACTAGCGTGATGATCCCGGTCCTAGTCCGTGCCCAGACTGAAGACATCGATGGTGGCGAGGAGTTCACCCGCAGGCTCTTGACCGTGGTCGGGGTCGCACTATTAGTCGCGACCACGCTAGCAGTACTTGCCGCGCCGCTTCTGACCGCTCTCTATATCGATAGCTCTCGGGCCGATCCTGGGCTGGCGACAGTGTTCGCCTGGCTGCTGCTACCGCAGATATTTTTCTACGGAATTGGCGCACTGCTCGGAGCGATTCTTAATTCGAAGCAGGTTTTCGGACCGTTCGCATGGGCGCCGGTGCTTAATAACCTCGTTTTGCTGGGTGTTCTTGGCATCTATGTTCTGCTGCCGGGGGAGATTTCAGTCAATCCGGTTCGAATGGGCGACTCAAAGCTTCTGGTTCTGGGGATCGGGACGACACTCGGAATTGTGATGCAGGCGCTGGTGCTAGTGCCATATATGCACCGGATTGGGTTCTCCTATCGTCCAGTATGGGGTTGGGATCCGCGGCTGTCACTGGCAGGTGGTATGGCGCTGTGGATTGTCGGCTACGTGCTCGTAGGGCAGGTCGGCTACATCATCACGACTCGCGTGGCTACAGCTGCCGACGACGGCTCCGTGGTCACCTATTTCACCGCATGGCTTTTACTGCAGGTTCCGTACGGAGTTCTTGGTGTGTCCCTGCTGACAGCATTGATGCCGCGTATGAGTCGGGCGGCGGCAGAGGGGAATACCAACCAAGTTGTTGCGGATCTCTCGTTAGGCATCCGATTGTCAACGATTGGCTTGATCCCGATAACTGCGATCATGACGGCGTTCGGCGTAGTTTTAGGTACGGCGCTGTTCTCAGTGGGGGCGGGTAGCGGCGAGGGGGCGGCTCGGCTGGGAGCGACTGTTGCGGCCTCGGCGTTCGGACTACTGCCTTACGCAGTGATGATGCTGCAGCTGCGGGTCTTCTACGCGATGACTGATTCGCGGACCCCGACGCTGATCCAGGGCTGCATAGTCGGAATGAAGATCCCGCTACTGTTGGCCTGCCCTTTATTGCTTCCGCCGGGACAAGTTGTACTCGGCCTCGCCGGAGCGAACTCGCTGTCGTTTATCGTGGGTGCTCTGTTGGGGCAGTGGCTGCTACGTCGACAGCTTGGGAGGGTTCAGACCGGGGAGGTTCTCACCTGCCTAGGTAAGACTCTGTCAGTATCCGTAGTTGGGACAGCCGCGGCTTGGGGATTGACCCAGTTCGTGGAACCAGCCGTCGCGGACTGGCCAGATGTCGCCCGGGCCTGGATGTTGCTGCTTGGCGGCGCGCTGATGGCATTACTGCTGACTGGCGCCGGGATGTGGGTTTTGCGGATTCGCGAGATCGACGTGTTATTTCGACGTCTTGCCCGGCGATGAGGCTGCGGCCAGCGCTGCCATGCCAGTCGCCCAGATCGCCGTTCAGCTCGTGTTCGTGGTGTCCCGGCTTGTGGTGGTGTAGCGGGGTGAGGCTCCCGGTAGGACGGCAGTCGACCAGGATCGACCATCCTGACTGGGGTCTCGGCGTGTTGTCTTGCCCTGCCGTGATTGCGTTGTCGACCCGCACTCTTACCCAGCTCAGCGTGCTGATCCGTCGACGCCTGGCGGGGTAGTGCTGGCTGATGGTGACGACTCCCCGCCGCTCCATTCCGCCGGAGGCGGTCCTCTCCTCCCTGGCGGAGCGGAGACCGCCTGTGGCGGAGCAAGTGCGTTTTCCTTAGGAAAACGCTGGAGCGGTCGCGGCGCGGTGCGATGCGGTGCTGGGTGCTGCCCGGGGTCGGTGATCGTGAGCCGGGCCCCGGGCGGGAACCCGCCCGCCCACCTCGACGGCGGCGCTGTCGGCGGGGTCGTCGGTGGTGGTGTCGCGAGCCCGGAAGTCCAACACCCGCCCACCAGACACCTTCGTGTCGTGAACGTTGTCCGCGTACGGGCTCTGATGTCGTTGTGGGTACGAGCTGGTTCAACAAGCCGTCCGGGCCGGTCAGTTCCAGCCACGTTCTTCGACTGTCACCGTCGGCGGACGGCCTCGTCGACCCCCAGCACCGGTTCGTGCCCCCCGAGCAGAGCCCGACTCGTGAACAGGCCCGTGAACCGTGTCGTGAACGGTGTCGTGGGTCGTGTCGTGAACCGTCGCCTGCGCCGCCTTGGCTGTGTCAACCCAAACTGGCCCCAGGGTGACGGAGGTAGTTGGCCCCACCTGTGAGGTGTTCCCTCCGGCGGTGCGCGCCGCCGGTGGAGGTGTGGCTATTGCTGTTCTGAGCCGTTGAAGAATCGCTCGCCGTCGTCGCCGAGTAGGAAGGTGAAGCGGGCGAGGTCGGCTTGGAGATCGGCGAGGCTGTAGCCGCCGCTGGTGAACCGGCGCAGCGATCCTGCGAAGTCGGCGGAGGAGTCGCTGTCGTCGAGCCAGTCTGCGAGGAAGGAGAGCATCTCGATGAGCTCGGCGGCGTCGCCGGCGTCGAGACGGACGGTGCCCGCGGCGGGGCGGCGCTCGGGCATGGGCTCACCCTAGGTTGAGCGGCGTGACGCCGGTCGGCCTCGGTGTCAGACGCCTCGGTGTCAGACGCCTCGGTGTCAGACCTGAGTTTGATCACCGGCGCGGTCTCGGCGACACGGCAAGTCTGTGACCTGCTGTGATGTGGGGTCCTGGTGCGGGATTCACGCACTAATCGGTGGGTAGGCTGCGGGGTTGTGGCGTTCATCAGGCGGGTCCGGACGGGCTCGGGCGCGACGGCGGTGCAGATCGCGGAGTATGTGTCCGGGCGCCGGCAGCGGATCGTCGCGCACCTCGGTTCGGCGCACAGCGAGGTCGAGCTCGGGCTGTTGATGGCCCGGGCGCAGGGCATGCTCGACGACGCCGCGCAGGGCGAGCTCGACCTGGGCCTGGCGAAGGTGCAGCGTCGACACCGGCTCGCCGCACCACCATCGGACCCGGCTCTGTTCG
>NZ_VRMC01000160.1:0-5506 GCF_008369905.1 Pseudonocardia sp. EV170527-09 | reverse complement strand
CGTACTCGACAACCAACCCATCACCCCGCTCCTCTCCTCCGCCTACTTCGTCTGTCCTATGTGGATCAACAGGGTGCACCCGTCCGGTCTCGACCGGCCCACACCCGGGGTCAGCGCGTGAAGCGCAGGACCCGCTTCACCAACGTCACCTGGCGATCCCGACCCGCCGCGCCGTGGACGCAGTCAGGCACGACGTGGGATGCGACGGGGACGCCTCGACCAGACCGCGACGGCCATCGAGATGACGCAGCTCGAACCGCACCCACCCCTTCGGCAACAGGCCGATCGCGATGACCTGCGCCCACTGCCCACCCGCCGAGCCGTAGGAGAAGACCCACCACCCCGGGCGCACCGCCCGCGCCGGACGCTCCCGTGACGCCGTCGCCGCCGCCCGCTCCACCACCGAACCCGGCCGGGCGCTCACCGCGCACCCGCCGGGGGCTCCCCAGCGCCGAGCAGAACCAGCTCCGCCCGCTCCTGCACCGCCACAACCTCCACCACCGCCGACAGATAAGCGCCGTTCACACGCAGACGACGCCACTCCCGCCACCCCACAACCGCACCACACAACGCCTCGACCCTCGCCACCCAGACCGCGACCCACACCAGCACCCCGGCCACGCCGTCCAGCGGACCCGCCGTACCCGACGACGGCGCGCATCCACGACCCGCATCACGCCGCCTCACCGCTCAGAACAGCACCGACCCGGTTCGGCCCCGACCGGCCCCCGGCCGTCGAGAGCGCGACCCTGGCGATCGCACGCCGAGCCTCACGACGCTCCCGGCAGGCGATCCCATACAGCGACGCCCCCGCCGTCTCCTGCTCTACAAGCGAGTCCCACACCTCGCGGGTCACCTCGTCCCAATACCGACGCACGGCCCGGCGGTCCTCGTCGTTGAGCTGCGCCACGCACTCCACGAGCGCGCCGCCCGCATCCGTGTTGTCAATCTCATTCACAGTCGGTCCTCTTCCGGTGCGACAACCGCCACGGTGCTCCGTAGCACCGTTGTACTGTAGCGCTACGGCGCAACGGTGCACAAGAGCAGTTTGGTGCCACGCTGCAGTGGAGCACTACGCTGCGCCGGACGAGACGAGAGAACGGAGCCACCATGGGCGAGGCGAAGATCAACCCACACTCGGGCGTGCCACTCTGGCGGCAAGTCGCCGACGGCCTACTCAGCGACATTCGCGCTAGGCGACTCGACATCAACGATCGAGTTCCCGGCTACCGCGATATCGCAACTACCTGGAGAGTCGGCCCAAGTACCGCTCTCGCAGCGCTCAATCACCTCCGAAACTCCGGAATCATCTCGTCCGACCGCGGCCAGGCCGCCAGAGTCCTCCGGCGCCCCCTCATCACGCGACGCATGGCCGGTCGATACACGCATAATGACGATCGAAGCCCGATATCGGCCGACTTGGATCGCGACTCAGTCACGTCCGCCCCTACCGGAGTCGCCACAACCGAAGCAGCCTCTCGTTCGATTGCTCGCCGCCTAGGAATACCCGAAGGCGACCCGGTCTCTCGGGTGGACTACCTGTGGGTTGATGATGCCGGGCCAATTCAACGGTCAACCCAGTGGGAACCGCTGTCAATAACTGGCGGCACAGCCGCCGAAATCCCACCTTCCAGCGGCGACCCTCACGTAATCGCCAGAATGAACGCAATTGGTGTGACAACGACGCACGTCAACGAGCAGTACTCCGCACGGATGCCCACGCTAGAAGAGTCGGAGGAGCTTGAGATGTCGGAAGGAGTTCCAGTTTTTTTCGTTGAACGAACCCATTTCGCGGATTCGACCCCCGTCGAGACAGCGGACATCTCCATTCGCGGCGACCGAACGATCATCTCTGTCGACCACCCCGTAGGAGAATGAGCCAACCGTGAATCACATCATCTCGGTAGTAACCGCCGTGGACCCAGTCCGAGCCGAGCATCTAGCTGAGACTTGGAGCGCGCTTCGAGCCCAGGAACTTCCGAGGGGATGGGAGTGGGAATGGCTTGTTCAATGCGACGGCAGAGACACCGGTTCGCAACGAGCGGTAATGTCGTCCATCCCAGTCGATGATCCCAGGATCAGCTACGGCGCATCCCGGAAGAGCGGCGTCGCAATCACGCGAACCATGACTCTAGCGCGGGCGCGCGGCTCTCTCGTAAAAACTCTCGATGCAGACGACCGACTCACCGACGGCGCACTCAAACGAGATATCTCCGCACATTCCGATCCGGGAATCAGTTGGTCAGCCGCACGAGTAATCGACGAGCACCTAGACGGCACACGTTCTGAGCACTACCCGTGGAATCCCCCCGCCGGGCGAATAGAGATTGGACAGGCGCGAGACGCCTACGCGAACAACTTTAGAATCTTAGTGCACCCTGCGACACTCTGTATTCGGTATCGCCTGCTCGTAGCGCTAGGCGGATGGATGAGCCTACCTGCCTCAGAAGACACGGCTCTTCTAATGGCACTCAATGGATGCCGCGTCGGATGGTTCTCTGACGAGCCGGGGATGATCTACCGTCGCTGGCCAGAGCAGATGTCGGCAAGCGGCGATCACGCGGACCCGGAAGAGCTAGCCATTCGGCGGCACCTCGTGAGAACACGCAGCGAGGCCACGCGAGACGAGTTCTTATCAGCGCCCTAACACTGACCATCAGCCCCTCCTGTCCGACGCCATCGTAAGATCCGCTGGACGGGAGGGGCGCAGCCGTTCGTAACAATTTCGATGGCGGCAGCCGTGGTGGCGGAGACGGGGAAGCGGTCTCTCCGTCGTAGCGCAAGAGGTCCCAGACCAGCAGAAACAACAGTGACAAGGAGAGTGACGCTGTCACCCGAACGGCCCGGGCGGACGGCACTGCACTGTGAAGCCAAGGCCCACCCTCGAACAGGAGGAGGGCACCACATCGGCGGGGGAACCGCGCGCACCTGTATGCGGACCATCACTCTGCCGCTGGGACCCCCTCAGGTGGCGTGGGAAGGATGCCCCCCCAGCGCAGAACGGCGCTGAGGGCCGCGCGAGCCTTGGTCTGGCCAGGGTCTAAACGGGGTTCCCACTCTCCTTCTGCACTCTGTCACTGCACCACCTCTGAGCAGCACAAACAAAAGTGACAGTGGGAGTAACAGGCTAATGATACTGTCACCCGACAGGCAGGGACCTCGCCGTCGAGGCGGTCCGGCAACGCACTCTCCCATGTTTCAGCGCTGTCTAGCTTGGGACCACTGTAACAGGAGGGCAAACATCCCGCCCGGCGACGGTGGCCAGAACGAGCCCCACGTAGGGGACCTGAGACCGCCGCAGACGCCCTTCTGGCCCCTCAGGTGGCGCCTCAGGGGCCCCGTTGCAGCGAAGAACGGCGCTGAGGCCTCACGACCCCACCACGCGGCCTGGCACGGACCGTCAGGCGCGGTTCTCCCACTCTTCTTCTGTCACTCTGTCACTACACCACTCCTGACCAGCACAAACGAGAGTGACAGTTCGAGTGACAGACCAGTGACACCGTCACCGTGTCACCCGGCGGTTCTGGCGGGCGTATTCCCAGGACGTTCCCAGATGCGCCCGGGAGGTACGTCAACGACAACATCGCGCCTGGTCACGGCATGTGCAGACCCGGACAAGATCCACTCCTCCGGAGGCGGGAGCGCAGGTTCGAATCCTGCCGGGGGCACTTCGAGGATGGGAACCGGTCGCCGGTTCCCCACTTCCAGAACTTTCCCCATCGCCTGCGGTGCCGTTGGTTGCGCTGTTCAGTGCGGCGACGCTGGCAGCGTGGGCAGTCTGCACGGTGTTGCCGGTCAGGGCGATCCGCACCCGCACGGTTCGGCTGATCTTGTCGACGTGTGCCTCCAGGCGCAGCACCTCGAACAGGCGCCGGGCCAGCGTCTCGGGTAGCTGGTCCAGCTAGCAGCGGCCGACGGGTAGCAGGTCGAGCACTGCCGGGTTCGGCTGTTGGACCTGGACCGTGCGCGGTGCTTCGAGGTGCTCGGCGAGCTCCCGAAGCTCCGTGCCACCGAGGCGATGGACTGGTCGCCCTGGCGGGCGACAGCGATGACGTCGCGGCGGAACTCCTCTGGGAACGGCTTGGGCACGATGTCGATCCTTCCAGCGAGGAGTTCGTCCTCACAGGTCTGGAGTCAACCGAACCCTGGGCAGTCCCATTCGGCCATCTAGAGTTGCCGGGAAGCGCTGACCGGCACCTGATCGTGCTGACAGGGGCTCGCTGACACAGCCACAGGCGCTTCAGGAAGATTGACGAGCAACGGAGTGGTCACACCACGCCACCGCTGGCGGCGATGTTCTGGCCGGTGACCCACCCGCCCCGGGGGCTGGCCAGGAACGCCACCACCTCGGCGACCTCGTCGGGGTGCGCAAGCCTCCGGAGCGCCGACATACTGATCGAGATGTCCCTCTGGAAGTCCAGGATGGCGTCGGTGTCGGTCCCCGCAGGTGAGACGGCGTTCACCGTGATCCCACGCGGGCCCAGCTCCCGGGACAACACCCGCACGAACTGCTCCACTGCCCCTTTCACCCCGAGGTAGAGGCCCTGATCCGGGACCCAGGCTTGCGTCCCCGCTGTAGAGAGGGCCACCACTCGCCCCTGGTCCCGGACCCGGCGTGCCGCTTCCCTCAACGTGAGGAACACGCCTCGCAACTGACTGGCGACGATCGTGTCGAAATCCGCCACCGAGTGCTCGGCGAACGGGCTGTTCGACGGGTAACCAGCGTTGGCGACAACGATGTCGAGCTTTCCGAAGCGCCTCTCAGTCTCGTCGAACAGTCCCAAGAGATCGGCTTCGACCTCCACGTCGCCGAGGTGTGCGAACGCGTGCCCACCGCCTTCTTCGATCCCGGCCACGACTTCCTCAGCCAGGTCGATGCGAGAACGGCAGCCCACCGCAACGGCGGCGCCTCGTGCAGCCAGTCGCTGCGCAATCGCACGCCCGATGCCTCGTGACGCACCCGTCACCACTGCGGTCTTTCCCGTGAGATCCCGCTCCATACTCATGGCAACAGACGCTAGAGACCTTCCCCCACTTACCTGGGCCGATGTGACGAGTATCCTTAACGGCCGTTCGATGGGTCTGTAACGAGAACGGTGGTTCCGGCGATGTTGTCAGTAGTGCTCGGCGCCCGGCCAGCGGTCACCGAAAGTGATGGCGAAGGCGTTGAGGACTGGCTTCCAGCGCATCATCCATCGGGTGTGGCCTCGTCCGGTCGGGTCGAGGCTGCGGGTGACAAGGTACAGACATTTCATCGCGGCCTGCTCGCTGGGGAAATGCCCTCGCGCTCGGACCGCTCGCCGGTAGCGGGCGTTCAACGATTCGATCGCGTTCGTCGTACAGATCACCCTCCGGACCTCGATGTCGTAGTCGAGGAACGGCACGAACTCGGTCCAGGCGTTACGCCACAAACGTATCATCGCCGGATAGGCTCGCCCCCACTCGTCATCGAGATCATCCAGCGCGGCTGCAGCGGCATCGGCGGTGGACGCGGTGTAAATAGCTC